>CALKVB010000454.1 GCA_937996605.1 uncultured Oxalobacteraceae bacterium
GCTCTTCCGATCTTTCTTCTGGATCGGTGCATAAAACATGAATGCGTTCTTCACTCGATTCAATTACCAACCATTCGTGGTTTTCAACAAAATTGCGTTGGAACGTCTTTGTGAGTAGAGGGATAGGGCGGTCAGCATGATAAGCTTCGTAATCGAATCCATAAAATTTCGCTAAGGCCTCTCCTATATCTTTTAATGGCACTTGAAACTCGTCTACCAAGACGCTTTCCAAATCGATGCCCTTGCGACGCGAGGCACTCGTCGCTAATGCTAATTCTGGCGCAGATAATACGCCGTCAATCACCAGATGATCATATTTGCTGCGAACTGCAGGTGTTGGTTTTAAACGTTTTTCGAAAGCGACGGCAAGTGTTTCACATACCAATTTCATGCCATCTTCCATGATGGCTGAGAAGTGATCGCCTTCGCTTGTATTGATTAATTGAAGCACACCTAAGATCTCGCCAGAATCGGCTTTGACAATCGGCCCTGTCAACATTTGTTTAGTACGATAACCTGTGCGCGAATCTACTTTACTGCGGAACTCAAGTTTTGGTGTGTATTTGGCAAGCTCTTGTGTGTCATACACATTGCGTATGTTGACTAACTTTTTGGTCAAGGCGACATAGCCAGCGATACTGCTGCCCGCAATTGGCAAGGTGAAATCTTTGAATGACTTCAGGCCAGTTTTTACGGTGGTTTGGATTTCTAATTTTGATTCGGTCACGGCATATAAGGTCATATGCTCAGCCTTGAACTGGTCTCGAATGGCATCGGCAAGATCAACCATAATTTGCTGCAGGTTGTCGGTGGCGTGGATCTTATTAGTGATGTCCTGTAGAGATTTGAGGAAAGAGAGTCGGTGAAATAAATCGTATTCTTCTGTATGCGCTCGTTGCATTGCCAGCCTTCAAAATATCATGATGAGGTAGAGGAGTAATGCGAGGCAGTATAGCTCAAAAAGACCTTGCAAAGAGTGTCATTGAGTGAGCATGGTGACGCGTGGAAATAATTCTGAGAGCGAAAAACTCGATTGCTGAGCCAATGATTTTTCCGGTGCAAAACAAATACGCCAGCAATATTTTTGACTTGCTGGCGTTGATCTATATTAGCGCTCTAGATGTGAGAAGCTTCTTAAATGATGACCCAGCGACCACCTTGGAAACTAACTCGGACGCGATCGCCAACGCGCAAGTGACCGGGGTTGGTAATGCGAACAGCTTGCACCTGACCATTGGCCAAACGGAAAGTTACCTCGGTTTGCACACTTTGAGGTTCAGATGATGAATGATCAATTTCGTTACCAATGACGCCACCAAGAATCGCTCCACCGACTGTGGCTACCGCACGGCCTGCGCCATCATCATTATTGCTGCGATGGCGTCCACGATCGTAGCCACGACCACGATGGCGGCCATCATTATCGTCACCTTTCCCAAGTTGATTGCCGATAATGCCGCCAATCAACGCACCTAAGACCGCGCCGCCACCGTTTGATTCACGCACTTGAGCAATATTGCGAATCCCGACAATCTGCGCTACCTCACTTGAAGGCTGTGCTCGGTATTGATCTTGGTCTTGATACTGTGATGCATAGGCAGTTTGTGGCGCTTGATTGGCGTAGGCATCGTTGTATTGAGTTTGGTACTGGCTCGGATAGTCGCTCGGGTATTGTGTTTGATAGCCATTCGCATAGCCGCGGTGGTAGCGGTCTTGCGTGTACTCGCGATGGACGACGCAACCAGTTAATTGGCTCAAGGCAATGAGAGAAATGATAAAGGCGGCTTTACGCATGATGTTTCCTTCTGAATAATTGAGGAACACTGTTAAAGTGATCTACCTGTAGCCTTAACGCTCCTCCGAGTGGCATAGTTGACCAAGTCGAGTTGATGCACCATCGCCTTTACAATGGTACTGTCACCTACCACCTTTGGTTGTCTTAAATGATGCCGTTCTTACTTAAGTTTTCAATTTGATCATCATCGTAGCGCAGAATCTCGCGAAGTACCGATGCGGTATCTTGTCCCAATAGTGGTGGCGCGGTCTCGTACACGATAGGCGTAGCTGAAAGTTTCATCGGGCTGCCAACTAAGGTGACCTTGCCTGCAGTGGGATGAGGTAAGTCGACACACATTTCACGTGCGATTACTTGTGGGTCGTTGAATACCTCATCGAGAGTGTTGATCGGACCGCAAGGCACGCCGGCATTTTCTAATTCGCTAATCCATTCCTTTTTGCTTTTGCGCTTGACCATTTCTGCCAAGATCGGAACCAAAATGTCACGATGTTTTACTCGAAGTGGATTGCTTGCAAAACGTTCGTCGTCCGCAAGGTCAGGACAACCACCGACTTGTACAAACTTACGATATTGGCCATCGTTACCCGCTGCCACAATGATATGACCATCAGAAGTGGCGAAGGTTTGGTAAGGCACGATATTTTGATGGGCGTTGCCCCAGCGCTTCGGTGTTTTGCCGCTGGTGAGATAATTGGTATTCATATTTGCCAACATCGCTACTTGTGTGTCGAGCAGAGCCATATCAATGTATTGGCCTTCACCAGTTCGATCACGGTAGTTCAGCGCTGCTAAAACGGCAATCGATGCGTACATTCCCGTCATCAAATCAGCGATAGCGACACCGGCTTTTTGTGGGCCGCCGCCAGGAAGATCGTCACGTTCACCAGTCAATGACATAAAGCCACCCATGCCTTGCACGATAAAATCATAACCCGCACGATGGGCGTAAGGGCCGTTTTGGCCAAAGCCAGTAATCGAGCAGTACACTAAATCTGGTTTGATTTGTTTGAGAGAATCGTAATCTAGGCCATATTTCTTGAGTTGACCGACCTTATAGTTTTCAAGAACCACGTCAGATTGTTTCGCCAACTCTCGAATGATCTCTTGTCCTTGTGAGGTTGAAATATCGACGGTGATGGCGCGTTTGCCACGATTGGCCGCGAGATAATAGGCGGCTTCCGTGGTGTTATTACCGTCTTGATCTTGCAGGTAAGGTGGCCCCCAACTACGTGTATCGTCACCTGCGCCAGGGCGTTCAACTTTAATCACTTCGGCGCCAAGATCGGCTAAATTTTGGGCACACCATGGGCCAGCTAAGACGCGCGTTAAGTCGAGCACACGAATATGGCCTAGCGATGTTTTTTCTTGCTTGTGGTTTGTTGTGGTCTGCATATATGCTGTTATGGTTATTGATTATTGAAAAGGACTTCCGCAAAACAGACGCTGGCGTTGTTGTACCGGCTCGCCGTACGTGTGTACTGTCTTCGCTGCTACGCCTAGCCAGCGCAATTTTGCGAAAGTCCTAACTACTTAAGTGAGGTGACTGTGTATGTGGCCCTATCCCAAAATTGTTGCCCATCGTGGAGCTGGAAAACTTGCTCCTGAAAATACCCTGCTGGCGATGCAATGCGGTCTCGAGTACGGTTTCCATGCGGTCGAATTCGATGTCATGTTATCAAAGGACGGAGTGCCTGTGCTAATGCACGACCCCGATTTTGGTAGAACCGTTGCTGGAACAGGTTCCGTTTCCAACACTTTAGCCAAAGATTTACTGCAAATGGACGCAGGGTCATGGTTTGATCCGCGCTTTTCTCATGTGACCGTTCCAGATTACGAGAGCATCTTTCGTTTTTGTCAGGCGCATGGCATCTGGATGAATGTAGAGATTAAACCTGCTCCTGGTTTCGAAAAACATACCGGCGAAGTTGTTGCTCGTACCAGCCAGCGCCTGTTGGCAGAGTTGAAGGCTCAAGGTCAAACTGTGCCATTGCCAGCGCCATTATTCTCCTCTTTCTCGTTTGACGCCTTGATGTGCGCTAAACAAGTGGCGCCTGAGTTATCGCTTGCTTACTTATTGGATGAGTACGAATGCAATTGGCAGGCCAGCTTGGAGAAACTTTCTGCAGTTTCGCTGAATACCAATCATAAATATTTGACTGCGGATTGGGCACGTGAGATCAAAGCTGCAGGCTATGGTCTGTTCTGTTATACCGTCAACGATCCGATTCGTGCCAAGGAGTTGTTCTCATGGGGCGTCGATGGGTTTTGTACTGACCGCATCGATCTGATCGCTGCAGACTTTGCTTAGTATATTTTAGCCTTACCTGAGATCGTTACAAATGCTTACCTTGCTTACAGATTTTTGGTCGTCTGGTTCGTTAAAATGCTCGTTATGGACTCATGAATGCAGCAATGCGTTCAAACTGAAAAATTAAACCCGAATTAAATTTGACGAAATGTCTTAAGGAGAAAAACATGAAAGTAGCGAAAATCTTGGCAGTATTGTTGGTGGGTGCGTTTTCTGTTTCAGCGTTTGCACAAACAGCGACACCAAATATTGATAAGCGTGAAGCTAGACAGCAAAAACGTATCGCAAACGGCGTCGCGTCTGGCGAATTGACTGCGAAGGAAACAGCGAATCTTGAACGCCGTGAAGCGAAAATCGAAGCCAATGAGCAAGCCGCGAAGGCTGATGGCGTGGTAACGAAAGCGGAACGCGCTAAGCTACAAATGCAAGAAAATCGCGCGAGCGCCAAGATCTACAACAAAAAACACAACGCTCGTACCTCAAATTAATACAGCGTAGTCGTAATGCCCCTAGCTCTGGGGTGAGCCCACCGTAGTAGCAATACTCGGTGGGTTTTTCGTTTTCAACGAAAAAACGGGCGCTGTTTCACGTATAATCAAAGGTTAATTTCACCTTTAGTATGGCTTTTTGCCTCAATTAAATTCTAAAAACCTATGAACTCGTCAGAAATTCGCGAAAAATTCCTTAAATTCTTTGAATCCAAAGGTCATAGCATCGTCCGTTCATCCAGTTTGATACCTGGCAATGATCCGACTTTGTTGTTTACCAACTCCGGTATGGTGCAGTTTAAAGACGTGTTCTTGGGTCAAGATAAGCGTAGCTACAGCCGTGCAACCACTGCGCAACGTAGTGTGCGTGCAGGTGGTAAGCATAACGATTTGGAAAACGTCGGTTATACCGCGCGTCACCACACTTTCTTTGAAATGTTGGGTAACTTCTCGTTCGGTGATTACTTCAAACGTGATGCCATCAACTATGCATGGGAATTGTTGACAGTTGTCTACGGTTTGCCAAAGGATAAATTGACGGTTACCGTCTACCAAGAAGACGACGAAGCCTACAACATCTGGAAAGATGAGATTGGTGTGCCCGTTGAGCGCATCATCCGTATCGGCGATAACAAAGGCGCGCGCTACGCTTCCGATAATTTCTGGCAAATGGCTGACACAGGTCCATGTGGTCCATGTAGTGAAATTTTTTATGATCACGGTCCAGAAATTTGGGGCGGCCCTCCAGGCTCTCCTGACGAAAATGGCGATCGCTTTATCGAAGTATGGAACTTGGTTTTCATGCAGTTCAATAAAGATGAGCAGGGCGTGTTGCACCCATTACCAAAACCATGTGTAGACACAGGCATGGGCTTGGAGCGTATCGCAGCGGTATTGCAGCACGTGCACTCCAACTACGAAATCGATACCTTCCAAAATTTGATCAAAGCGGCTGCACGTGAAACTGGCTGCGCTGATTTGAACAATAATTCTTTAAAAGTGATCGCGGATCATATTCGTTGCGCAGGCTTTTTGATTGTTGACGGCATCATTCCAGGTAATGAAGGTCGTGGTTATGTCTTGCGTCGTATTACGCGCCGCGCTTTGCGCCATGGTCACAAATTGGGCCAAACTAAACCATTCTTCTATAAATTGGTGGCTGACTTAGTCAAAGAAATGGGCATGGCTTATCCTGAGTTGGCAGAGGCAGGCGAGCGTGTTGCACAAGTGCTGAAGCAAGAGGAAGAGCGTTTCGGTGAAACTCTCGAGCACGGTATGAAGATCCTCGAAGCAGCCCTCGCTAAAGACAGCAAAAACCTCGATGGCAATACTGCATTTACCTTGTATGATACCTACGGCTTTCCATTAGATTTGACAGCCGATATCTGCCGCGAACGTGGCGTGGTGCTCGACGAGGCAGGGTTTGATGCATGCATGGCAGAGCAAAAACGCAAAGCTCGTGAGGCAGGCAAATTCAAAATGAATACGGCGATCGAGTACAACGGTGAGAAATCGAAGTTTGTTGGTTACGAACAATTGAGTTACGACAGTAAAGTGATTGCGCTGTATGTTGATGGTGCGGCAGTTCAGAAAATCGAAGCAGGTCAAGCAGCGATCGTGGTCTTGGATGTGACGCCTTTCTATGCAGAATCAGGTGGCCAATGTGGTGATGCTGGTGTCTTGCAAGCAGCAAATGGCGTCGCTTTCGACGTCGCTGATACGCAGAAAATTCAAGCCGATGTATTCGGTCATCACGGCACTTTGAGCGCGGGTAGTTTGGCGGTTGGCGATGCGGTCAGCGCGCACGTCGATAAAGTATTACGTGCACATACGATTCGTAATCACTCTGCAACGCATTTGATGCACAAGGCCTTGCGCGAAGTGTTGGGTGCGCATGTGGCGCAAAAAGGTTCTTTGGTGGATGCTGAAAAAACGCGTTTCGACTTTAGCCATAATGCCCCAATGACCTCTGAAGAAATTCGTCAGGTTGAAACCATCGTCAATCGCGAAATTTTGGCGAACGTGGCGACGCAAGCGCAATTGATGTCGTTTGATGACGCGGTAAAACATGGCGCCATGGCCTTGTTCGGTGAAAAATATGGCGATGAAGTTCGCGTATTAGACATCGGTACTTCACGCGAATTGTGTGGCGGTGTACACGTACATCGCACGGGTGATATCGGCTTGTTCAAGATCGTTGGTGAAGGCGGTATCGCTGCGGGTATTCGTCGCGTAGAAGCGGTCACAGGTGAAGTCGCTTTCAATTTGGTGCAAGACATGAATAGCCGTATCGCGCAAGCAGCGGCGGTCTTGAAAACACAACCAGAAGAAATTGGTGGTCGTTTATTGCAATGGCAAGAGCAAATGAAATCGCTCGAAAAAGAAGTCGCTGCATTGAAATCTAAACTCGCTGCTAATCAGGCTTTGGCTTTGGTATCTCAAGCAACTGACATCAATGGTGTGAAAGTGTTAGCGGCGACTTTAGACGGCGCTGATGGTACAGCATTGCGGGACTCTGTCATTGGCTTGCGTGATCAATTGAAAACGGCGGTCGTTGTTTTGGCTTCTGTCACCGATGGCAAAGTGAGTTTGGCTGCCGGGGTTTCTGCTGACGTCATTAGCAAAGTAAAAGCAGGTGACTTAGTTAACTTCGTCGCACAACAAGTTGGCGGCAAGGGCGGTGGACGTCCAGATATGGCACAAGCTGGCGGTACTGATCCTAGCGGTTTGCCAACTGCCTTGGCGAGTGTGGCAGGCTGGTTAGGCGCGAAACTGTAATCGCTTAGTGACAAGATTCGAAGCACCGCAATTGCTGTTGAAAAATCAAGTTTATTGCGGTGCGGAATCTGTTTTCCTGTATTTGTTGCACAAAGATACTCGAACTACGAGAATCCGCGTCCCGTCCAAGTATTTTTGCGTGTTGCATTGCACAAGTCCTTGTAAATTGCGGTAGAATTCCTGCATAAAGATTCAGCAAGAAGCTGAGCACAAGAGCTATACTGTACTTTTCTTTCCCCAAGGAAAATCATGCAATTCAATAGAGAAGTGGATGCACGTGGTCTTAGTTGCCCGTTGCCTATCCTGAAAGCCAAGAAAGCCTTGGCAGAAATGATCACCGGCGAAGTGCTGCGTGTGATCGCCACTGATCCGGGCTCTGTCCGCGATTTCAAAGCATTTTCCAAACAGACTGGCAACGAGCTGCTGTCACACTTGGAAGCAAGTAATGAATTCGAATATTTTTTAAAGCGTAAGTGATTACTGTTTGCGACGAAGTACGTAAGCATCGATGCAAAACCCATGTTAATTGCTAGATAATCTTAAAAAACCACAAAGATTTTTGTGGTTTTTTTTTATCAAACCGGGTCATTTTCATAGAGGAGTTCGTCAGTTTCGCAAAAAAAGAACGAACGTTCTAAAACAGCAGACGGGTTTCCTGTTAACATCTATAATCAATTACTTTACGTTTACGTCAATTTATCCAGAGCAAAAGTGTTCGGCGGTGGCATCAGTTGAGTTCATATTGCGTTGAAGGCGTGAACCGAGGCACGATTTTTTAGTTTTATTTTTCTTCTCTTATCAGTACACCATAGTAAAGGCAAACCTATGAAAGTCTTAGTACCAGTTAAGCGCGTGGTTGACTATAACGTTAAAGTCCGCGTCAAATCCGACGGTTCTGGCGTTGATATCGCTAATGTCAAAATGTCGATGAACCCATTCGATGAAATCGCTGTGGAAGAGGCAACACGCTTGAAAGAAGCGGGCGTTGCGACTGAAATCGTGGCGGTATCCTGCGGCGCAGCGCAATGCCAGGAAACCTTGCGTACTGCAATGGCGATTGGTGCTGATCGCGGTATCTTGGTGGAAACGGACGAAGAATTGCAACCTTTGGCCGTGGCTAAGTTGTTGAAAGCCTTGGCTGACAAAGAGCAACCACAATTGATCG
>CALKVB010000455.1 GCA_937996605.1 uncultured Oxalobacteraceae bacterium
CCACACCTTTGGCCGCATCGATCACCATCAACGCAGAATCTACTGCCGTCAATACCCGATAGGTATCTTCTGAGAAGTCTTGGTGGCCGGGGGTATCGAGTAAGTTGACAACGTGATCGCGGTACTCAAACTGCATAACGGATGACGCCACCGAGATACCACGTTGCTTCTCAATTTCCATCCAGTCGGAAGTCGCATGACGCCCACTTTTACGTGCTTTAACCGTACCGGCCAATTGAATCGCGCCAGAGAACATCAAGAGTTTTTCAGTAAGTGTCGTTTTACCCGCATCCGGATGGGAAATAATCCCGAAAGTGCGACGACGGGCTACTTCTTTACGAATCAAATCGGTCGAGACTTTCTTGACCTGAACTGGTTCTAAGTCGTCTTGTAGTTCGGAATTTTGGGTAAGATCGTTCATGGCAGGACTTGCAATAAATTGGAGAATAACCCGCCATTCTAACACGGCAAGGGCAGGCTCCAAAGTCCTAGGGGTTTTCATCGCTGCGCTTGATAGGAGGACTCCAAGATTGTCGAATTCGGCCAACATCTTGTTAAACAAACTACGATTTGACCAGGGTTTGCATCGGTATAATGTAAAAACAGTATTCCAAAGCCCGATACCGATGCGCTAATTGATCGAAGGCGCGTGGAGTTCAACCTTTAATTTTGTCTTGCCTATCCAATGACCGACTAGCGTATTGTCCGATATTTTGAGTTGAAATTTCGCTTGCTCCTGGCCACCGTCATCTTTTTCACTGAGTTCAAGTTGGCCATTTTGCTCGGTTCCAAACAAACGGATTGCTTTCCGGTATTTCTCGTAAAAATACAGCGCTGAGACAGTGTCTTTAGTGTCGTTTTGGATCACCATGGCAATGGGGTTATTGCCGAGTTTGCCGCGCAAAACTTGACCAATAACAGCGGTGGATTTTGATTCGCCTTCGTTCAATAACAAGTACTTTCCATATGGACTGAGATGCGTGCGTAGGCTGTCGTAGGTCAGCTTCACACTAACTTCACCGACATCGTCGAGCGCCCTTAATGCGTGATTGCTGCATCGGCCGCTGATGATCATGAGTTCCTTCTCGAGTAACTTATAGCGTAGGTAGTGTAAATTGTTCGGCGATATTCCGCTAAGGCACTGTGTATTCAATGCAATTCGGTCTTCGATATCGGCGATGTTTTCGTTTTGTATTTTGCTCTTTTTAGCGGAAAGGCTTTTGAGTTCAATTTTAAGTTTTCGCAATTGTTCTCGATACAAACGAATACTTTCCGTTTTTAAACGTTGCAATAATTCTTGCGCTCCAGTTCTTGTCACGAGATCAGAAAGTGTGATGAAGCGACCGGTTTGTGTTTCGAAATTATAGAAAGAATTGCTTGATTCACAGTAGGCACCACAGTATTCAGTATCAAAATCTACCGTGGTAATTTTGGAGTCTAAACGACTAACGGAGAAGATTTGATTTTCGATACCAATCACATTCTCTTTATCCGCCTCACTAAAGAAAGGCTTCCAACGTAGTGGTGCAAGAACCTCAAATTGAGTAATGAAAAGCTTGTCATTGATATTGGCAGCGACCTCTGCTTTTGTTGAAGTAAAAAAAGGCATCGTCAGTTCAGCTGTGGCTGCATCTCCGTTTCGAGATTTGCCTTTGAACTGCATGGACTGATAACTGAGATCTTGGGCCAAAGCTTGGCTGCAGGTGGCAATCAAGACGCATACCAAAGCCTGCAACTTTACCCAAAACGGAAGAGCCTGTTGTTTCGAAAAACAGCTGGGTGATAAGTGCGCAAACATAACAGACAAGTGTAAAAAAAACTTCAGTTTACAGTGAAAACGATGCGCAGTGAACGCACGTTCATAAGTATGTCCACTGCAATTTTTCCTAACTTTAGAGGTGCTCTAAAACTCAACGACAGAGCGTATTGATTCGCCACTCTTCATCAGGTCAAAGCCTTCGTTAATACGCTCAAGCGGTAACTTGTGGGTGATCAAATCATCGATGTTGAGCTTACCTTCCATATACCAATCAACAATTTTAGGGACATCCGTCCTCCCGCGTGCACCACCAAAAGCAGATCCTTGCCATACTCGACCTGTTACCAATTGAAAAGGTCGCGTGGAAATTTCCTGACCTGCACCTGCGACACCAATAATCGTGGAAATCCCCCAGCCTTTATGACAACACTCCAAAGCTTGACGCATCAAAGTTACACTACCAACGCATTCAAAACTGTAATCCGCCCCACCATTCGTT
>CALKVB010000456.1 GCA_937996605.1 uncultured Oxalobacteraceae bacterium
GCCTTATATTTAATTGCTGCTAATCAAATAAAGAATTAGTCTCGCTGAAAGTCTGAGGGAATCCGACAATTTGTACTAGAATTGCGCATCAACACTCGTTTTGCCAACACGGCGAAATACCTCGCAAACCAAGGAACAACATGCGCCTGCCCTTCATCACCGCCCACACCCTGCCACGACTCTCTGCAATTACCGTCGCTATTACCGTGATGGCCGCGTGTTCATCACTACCCTTCTTGCCAGATCAACACGCCACCGCTCCCATACTTGACGGTTTTGGAGGCGGCAATTTGGTGCCCTCTAAAGGCAATCTCATTGCGCAAAAATTATTTGCACAAGGCGTGTCGCAAATGTATGGTTTCAATGGTGATGAAGCGATACGTGCATTCAAAGCTGCCTTGGCCAAAGACCCAGAATGCGCCATGTGTGCGTGGGGTATCGCTAATCAAATGGGACCGAACATCAACAATCCTTCGCGTGGAGATTTGAGTGAGGCGGTGAAGTATGTCGATTACGCTTTGAAGCATAGCGCCGGTTCCTCACCACGCGATCAAGCCTTAATCGAATCGCTGGCTTTAAGATACGCTCACGATAGTGTTAAGCGAGAGATCACACCACTGATGGGACAAGTCTGCACTGTCGCAGGTAAAAGTGTTGAACGTGCAAACCCACTTGATGTCGTCTACTCGGAACGTATGTTGAAATTGGTCGAGCAATTTCCAAACGATCCCGATGTATTGGCTATCTACGCCGAAGCTGAAATGGTCGCCACCACTGAAGAGTGGTGGGATAAAAAAACTGGCAAAGCCGGTGGCAAAATTGGTGAATTGGCTAACCGACTTGAAGCGGCACTAAAAGCCTATCCTCAGCATACGGGTTTGAATCATTACATGATCCATAGCGTTGATGCGGTACAAGTTGCCAGCCGCGCAGAAGCAGCGGCTGACCGACTCGGCGCGCTTGCACCGAAATCTCCGCATTTGTTGCACATGCCCTCACACACTTACGCGCAAATAGGGCGTTATGCTGATGCAACCCGCGTGAATCAACTCGCGGTTGCGGCTGATGAATCGATGGCGGCAGAACTCAAACGTCAAAACTTCGCCGACACAAAAGACTGGCGTGGGCATAACCGTCATTTCCAATGGTATGGCGCTTTAATGGAAGGACGCGGTGATCTTGCTTTAGAAACCGCACGCGCAGCGGCCGCAGCCTCACCAGGAGATCACGAATACGGTGAATATGTACGTAGCCTTCCGATGCTCACACTGATGAATTTGCAGCGTTGGGATGCACTACAAAACGAAGCAATGCCGACAGGCAATCAAGGCGTAGCAACAGTATTAGGGGAGATGGCACGCGGCACCGCATACGCACGCAAAGGCGACATCAGTACTGCAAAAACTTCGCTCGCTGCGCTTGAACCCGTCGCAGAAAAATTATTCAAAAAACATACGGGGTCCGACTACGTTAGCAAACTCATTCGCAGCATAGCCGGTACCGCCCAACATCAACTACGTGCTGAAATCGCACTGGCTGAAAAACGATACGATGCAGCAATCAGCGCACAAGCCGAAGCCGTCACCGCCTCCTATGACGCAGACAATACCGAGCCTCCGACCTTGGGCGGTGTCACACGTAGGCGCTTAGGTATGATGCAAATTCAAGCCAAACGCTATGCCGAGGCTGAGCAAAGCTTCCGCACCGATTTGAAAGAACATCTACTTAGTGGCTGGTCTTTACAAGGTTTAAGCAATGCCTTAATCGCTCAAGGAAAAACTACAGAAGCGCAAAACGTAAAACCAGAACTCGAGACCAGTTGGAAGTTAGCAGATGCGGCATTACGGCAAATCAAATAACGACAATGGACGCGCAATGGACACGATCACTCAAGCCATACTCGATAACGATGCAGCGTTACTGCGGCGATTATTAGATGAAGATAAGACTTATGTGACACGTATCTTTGACACAGAACGCCTGTTCAGTGAAAAAATTTTTCATTGGATCTACAGCGGCGATACCGCTTTGCATCTCGCCTCTGCGGCTTACCGAGTCGATCTCATCAAACTCCTTTTACATGCCGGTGCGAACGTCAACGCTAGCTACAATCGCCGCCGCGGCACGCCATTGCACTATGCTGCCGACGGCTATATTGGTGGCGACACGTTTAACCCTATGCAACAAGTCTCAACTTTAAAGCTGTTATTAGAAGCAGGGGCGGATATCAACGCGCAAGACAAAAATGGCGCCACCGCCCTGCACCGCGCCACGCGCACTCGTTGTGCCGAGGCGGTCAAGTTTTTATTGGCCGCCGGCGCAGACGCACAGTTACGCAATAGCTCAGGTTCAAGCCCATTCCATTTAGCAGTACAAAACACCGGACGTGGTGGTTCTGGAGAATCTGTAGCAAGGCTAGCGCAAGCTCATATCATCGAGAGCTTTCTTCAGCAAGGCGTCAGCCCGAATTTACGCGATGGCAAATGTCAAACTGTAATCGATTGCGCGCGCAGTAATTGGGTGCGGGAGGCGTTGATGGGGCGAAACCTCAGATGAATATGCGCTTACACTTTTCCTGTTACCTAATCTCTCTCACTATTTTTTGAGCTTTGCCGACATGGGCTGCCGACTCGAAGTTCGATGGCAATTGGGCGCTAGATCTGTGCACCAAAGATGAAAAAAGGCGTGGGGTCGACTGCGGTTTAGCAAATTTCACATCAAAACAGAACGGCAAGAAAATTATTGGCTCACATAGTTTAGCGATACTTGGTTGCGCTCGCATTAACGAGGGTGGTGCAAGTACCGTGAAAGAGATCATCATTCATCGAACTGCCGTCCTTATCATTACCAGTGAACGCAACGGCGACATCGTCATGGGAACCGCCCCTCTCTATGGAAATAGACTTTTTTGGAAAACCAATGAGATCATCAAACAAGGCGAACCAGAAGGCGATTCTCCATTAATTTTGAACGAGGGACTATTGACACGAGCAAATTAAGAAATACCTAAAGATAGGAAGATAATCTTAAACCTTTGATTTCAAATTCACCAAAAAAAAACTTCAGACATGAGCGCTCAAATTCAAATTCAGTCCTACATCAACAGTCTAGCCGAATCGAAACGCCTAGAGATGCACAGGCTGCATGATTCAATCGCGGCTTTATTACCGGATGCACAGTTATGGTTCATCGATGGAAAAGACGAAACAGGAAAAATCGTTTGCAATCCTAATATTGGTTATGGGCGACAGCAACTACATTACGCCGATGGCAAAACCAAAGAGTTTTACCAAATTGGCTTGAGTGCTAATACCACTGGTTTTTCTGTTTATATTCTTGGCTTGAGCGACAAAAAATATCTCATCAATACCTATGCCAAGTCTCTTGGCAAAGCGAGCGTCACCAGTTATTGCCTCAAGTTTAAAACAGTGAAAGATATCGATCTTGAAGTATTGAAATCGGCCATCCTTGATGGCGTGGCGCAAACCCAAATTACCCCCTAAAATCGTAGAAAAATCGAACACCTTCGCCATGAGGAGACTTGCATGAGAAAACTTAAAATTATCGAGCACATTTCGCTCGACGGTATCATTCAACATTCAGATGATGGTGATGGTTTTCCATTTAGCGATTGGACCGCTCCCTATCGTACTCCAGTGGGACGCGAAGCGATGTTGGCCGCTTATGGCTCGCAGCTAGATCTGCTCTTAGGTCGGCGTACCTACGATATCTGGTCTGGATACTGGCCCACGATGCCAGCTAATCCTATGGGTGACGCTCTAAACGCAGCGACCAAATATGTGGTGACACATAGGCGCGAAAGTTTGGAGTGGGAACCAGTTGTAGCAATTGGATCAAATCTCATTACAGAAGTACGTCAACTTAAAACACAAAGAGGACCAGATATCGTGTTGTCCGGCAGCTCGACAATTACCTCGACTTTGCTAGAACATGGTGTAGTTGATGAAGTGTGGTTAGCGGTTTACCCCATCTTGTTAGGCGCTGGGAAACGCTTCTTTGCAGAAGGAACAGCAGCAGTTCGATTTGAATTAAGCAGCACACAAGCCTTTCCCTCTGGTATCGTGCTGAATCGTTATGATGTAAAAATGTAGCAGCCTCGCTTCACAAGTTTAGATAGTTTGAGGTACCTTGTTTTAATTGCATAGAGTATTCAGGACACATTCAAAGCACACCTACCTTGTATCCTTGTATCCTTGTATCCAGGGAGAGTATCAAAAGCAGACAAAATAAAGAGAGTGAACATGACAAGCAGCGAAAAAGTAAAAGGCCCAGCCTCCTATTTTCCCTCCATCGAGAAAACCTATGGGCAGCCGATTGCCCACTGGCTGGCCCTGCTGGCGGGGCGGGAGGAGCGCAAACACATGGCGCTGGTGGCCTGGCTCAAGGCCGAGCACGGCATGGGACACGGCCATGCCAATGCTCTGGTGGCCCACCATCTGGCGCAGCACCCTACGCCCTGAAGGCGCAACAGGAGCCGATGTCGTGTCGCTGCGCAGGGGTCTGCCTGCCGCCGCGCCGGAT
>CALKVB010000457.1 GCA_937996605.1 uncultured Oxalobacteraceae bacterium
ATACGAGATAGTACAAGGTGACTGGAGTTCAGACGTGTGCTCTTCCGATCTCTCTTCTTTTGGTGGTAAGTTCTTCTTCAGATCATCGAACGATTTGGGCACGTAGAGTCGAAAGTACCCTCGTTGTCCAGGATGGAGCGTGAGCACTGCTTCGTTGGGATTCGCGCGTAACGCGGCGGCAACCGCTTGATCAGGAGTGTAGAAAATGGATGCAAAACCCGGATCAACCTTGGACAACTCTTGAAACAACTTCAGCAATGCGTTTATAGTCCGTACATCCGATCGAATGGTCCAATGACTTATCCATGTGTACAAGGCCAGATTTTCATCTGTTGCCTCTATGCCAAAGGATTCTCGGCCAAAGCGTTTGGTATACTCCTTGGTCAGCCGCGGCATCCACAGCATCCAATCTGGGTCTTTCATACACTGAACCTGTTGTGGATTTAGGTCGACGGTTCCTGCCGTGGGGCACTGGAAAAGGGCGGTTTTGGAGTTCATTGCCTCATTTAACGCGAGAATCATACGTCTGAAATCGCTACTGTGCGTTCCTTTGTCCCATTCTCGCAGTCTTTGACTGAGGTCAATCCGATGATTCTTCATCATGGCCAATCCAGCCAATGGAATCCACGGACCATCGGGAAAGCCGGCCTTGTTGGGTTTCAAGCACAGACTCAGGTAGCTTTTTTCGTCGTCGAGAGAATCTTCACATTCATAGAGGTGGATTTTACCGCCTGGATCCACCAAGTGAATGCAAAATAGCTTCTTGTTGTCGTAATGCGGACCCCATACGGCTAAGGTACGCTTCTCCAGGTTATTTTGTTCATACAACAGCAACATCCGAGCGTCATCTCTGGACAAGAATGGAAAGAAGAAGGGTGAATTCAAGGCTTCTTTCAGCGGTTTCAATCGATTTTGAAAGCTGACGTCGCAGTCCTGGGTGGCGCCTGTGGTCCAATAAAACATCCATCGGTTCATGAAATCGAATGAGGCTTGGTGAAGATCGCTCGGATCAATTGGCTCAATGGGTGGACGATCGATTTCCAAATAATCAGCTACAAACAATCGTGCGTCATAGATGGCCTTCTGTTTGTAAATTTGGGCGTAACGAAGTATCGTGCCGAAAAATTTGGTATGTAAAAGCGTGTACTTGGATCCCCATAGAGTGTTTTGCAGTTCTAGTTTGTCTCGAAAGGTTTGAAGGGATTCACCACCGCTCTCCGGGTTTCTGTCGGGTTTTTGAAACCCTGTCATGGCGAGCAAAACTTTCATCATAGTATCATCTGGAATACAATTTCTTCGCACATATGGTTTTGCCGCAGGAGCTGGAGCAGGAGATGGTTTTGGAGCAGGAGCTGGAACAGGGGCTGGAATTGCCGCAGGAGGTGGAACAGGGGCTGGAATTGTCGCAGAAGCTGGAGCAGGAGATGGAATTGCTGCAGGAGCTGGAACAGGGGCTGGAATTGCCGCAGAAGCTGGAGCAGGGGCTGGAATTGCCGCAGGAGGTGGGGGCGCTTTGTCCATTCCTTTATTTGGAGGCATGGGCGGAAAGAACTTCTTCATCATTCCAGCAAAGAATCCCTCCGACGGTTTGGTTTTCGGATGTTCATACTTTGGGGTGGTAGGAAAGATCAAGGATTTGACTCTCTGTTCCAACGATTGGCCCAACATGCTTCGAACCTTGTTCACTACGCGTTCATTTCCAGGCACGTCCCATCGTTTTACCGCGTCCATGTCCTTGCTGTCGCTAAAATACACACGACACAATCCGAAGAGGTGTTGTAAAGTGCTGAGATCGCCTTTCGGTCTGTCAGAGCGTTTGCATATACTAGGTGGGCCAGCTAAGATGGATGACACCTTTTCGTTGCAGTGGTTTTCAATCACTTGCACGAAATTTTCAGTGGGAAACAATGACTGGAAAATGCTTTCGTAGGCACGGTATGCTGCCAAATTGGTCAAGACGCCAACGGAAACCTTCAGCTGAGCTAGCTTGGAACACACTTGATCGAGTAAGCGCGTCTTGAAATCGACTTCTCCCATTAAGGCTAATTCATTCATGCCAAACAGGGCAGTCATCAATTCAAACATGTCGATGGTGCGGAATCCATAGAATCGCAGTCGAATTCCGGCAGTG
Source organism: uncultured Oxalobacteraceae bacterium (assembly GCA_937996605.1). Classification (GTDB taxonomy): domain Bacteria; phylum Pseudomonadota; class Gammaproteobacteria; order Burkholderiales; family Burkholderiaceae_D; genus Undibacterium. The sequence goes on from CALKVB010000457.1 coordinate 2,132, forward strand.
TTCCTGCGTTGACGAAACTTGAACCATAGTGAATGTTGTACGCTGAGCACTGGTGGAGGAAGATTCGACTTTTCGTTCGGTAGATCGTAATACGAGGTTTTCGCTTCTCGGCCAAAATACTTTTCAAAATACAGTTTGAGACCGGCGATATCCTCTTCGGTAAGGATTCGAGAAAAGCTTTGCTTGAAGAATGTCAATGCTTCTTTGCGTTCAAGTGCCTCTGGAGTCTTGAGATGGCGAGCAAATTCAACCACCCGTTTAGAGAGCGGAAAGTTCTTTCGGAGTATTTCTTGCCGCTCTTCCAAACTCATTGGGCCGTTTGCCACAGCCGCCTTCATGATCAAGAATAGCTCCAACGCTGCGTGAACCCGAGCAGTGATCGTAAAAGCGTTCCCTTGGCACCCACCATCCAATTGACGAAAGGATGATTCAACGATACTTTTCAAATGAGCTATGGCGTCAAGGCTTCGCGAAGTCAGTGCAAAATATATGTGTTTTTCTGCTTCGATGATCTGGTGCATAAATTCCCAAAAGCTGTGCGTGTTATCCCACATCGTTTGAAATTTCTTCATGATTTCCTTGTCGGCCAAAGAATTGATGGTGTCTTGAAACTCCTTGCTCTTGAATCGTTGCAGCTGTTCCTTGTAAAATGCATCGATGTCATGGTCGGTGATGGAGCATAGATTCGAGAGTGAAGAGTACAATGCACGCCATTCCTCCTTAATCCGGGTGTAGGATTCCTTGAATTCCGTCAGCTGGTCATTGGCTTTTTGTTCCAACATTTGGTGAACCTTATTTTCGGCTTCTTTGCTGTTGTAACGAGATTCGCAGAAGAAAAAGTGCACACGGGCCTTGTACTGGTCCACACCGATCGATTGAAGCGCCTCTCTTTGCAATCGAGAAATGGCATTTGAATACATATCTGTGGATTGCATCAGGCATCCTCGATGGATGTACTCTTTGGCCTCGATGACATCGGGCATCCTACCTTCCCACGCCAATTCTTTTAGTTGTACTCTTCGCTCTGGTGTTAAAGGTATGGCCTCGATTTCAAGCACACGTTGAGCGTAAATGTCCATGTACATGATTTTAAAAGGCTCGTCTCCAATTTTATACTGACGTTTCATCCAATCTTTCCTTTCGTTTCGAAACGGGTCCGGTAGTCCTGTATGCGGCATTCGATTCACCTGATTTCTTGTCAAAATCCGAAACAAGGGTTCAATCCAAAGCATACAATCGGCCATGCGAAGGTATGGATCCAAGGGAGCAAAGTACGGCCACGACAACCTAAAGTCGATGACAAAGAATTCTCGCCCTGTTGATTCATTTTTTCGATACATGATGTTCTTGCTATGAAGATCTCTGTGCCAAATGCCTGCATCATGCATGCGATCCACCACTTTTGATACCTTTTCACAATCGTCTGATGTGATCTGTGATGTTTCGATTAATTCGTAGAGAGTTGTCTCGAGTCGCTCCATAACGATGATGCCTACCGGTTCATCTGAAAGTCTGCAAATCATTCCTCCTCGTATCTTTGGTCCGATCCGGTGCTCGGATGCATGCACGGATATGGCATACTCCAATTGAAAATCTTGCTCCGTTGACAGTTGCAAACTGATCACTTTGGCAACGTATGTGCATGAATTTTTGGCCTCGCATGCTTCATACAAGGTTCCGAACGAACCGCCACCAATTTCTTCTCGAATTTCCAATCCCATGTTTTTCACGCAATTGGTTGCAGAGGGAGTGTCGGGCATCAGTCGGTCTAATAGAGTCCATTTCTCGTCTGGAATGTTGAGAAACACGGAACTCATTTTTCTTTATTGATACGTTCATTATGAAATTTGTGGGGCTCCCTCTTCCATCTCTTCCCGTCGAATACAACCTACTGCAGATTCTTGTCGTTGCCGAGCCTGCTTGACCAATTCTTCAAGTGTTTCGTTGGGAATAGCAGCATATCCAAAGTGTTGATGATCGGCCATGTCAAGAATGGGAACATAGCCGCCTTGAACCAAGCCCTGGACCAATGACAAACAGGTCTTTCGCACTTCTTGGGGCCGAATAAGACGGTCAAACGTTTCTTGGGACATCAGTCGATACTCCTGGTCCATTGGAATACCCAGTGTTTGGATACGCCTTTCGCGCGATGGCCATTCTTGTATCCTCTTCTCAGTTTCTTGAATTTGCTGATGACATGCTTGGCGCTGCGCCTCTATGTCGCCCAAATAGTCGATTTGGAATGCGCCTTGGGGATGTCGGAGGAGGTAGAATTTCCGATTTAGGAGCCGAATCAAATCCATTTTTACGGTGGGCCATTTCTCTTCCCATTCGGGTATTCGAGCCACGTACTTCTTGCAACGTTCAAACTCTTCGTTGGAATCGTCACAACAATCAGGTTCCACTCGATATGGAT
>CALKVB010000458.1 GCA_937996605.1 uncultured Oxalobacteraceae bacterium
AGCATGAAGGCATCCAAAGCGCCATACACGGTCGCTGTGCGTTTGCCGGTGTTCATATCGACATAGCCATACCAGAATTCACCACGTACTTCATCAGCGAGATGGCGATTGATGCCGTTGATACTGGTGTCCCACATCGCTTTGCAATCTTGATCGCCGAACAAGCGGTAGCACTTGTAGAGATATTCGTAGTAGGAATCGATCCCGCCCGCGATGTGGGCTGTGTTATCGGTCCATTCACCAGTTTCTACGTTAATGCCAGAACCGACGAGATCGAGCTTAGAACGACGTTCATAGGTCGCCACCAAGGCTTTCTTGGCTTTGTCATAGTAAGTTGGATTGCCCGTTAATTTGCTGAGCATGCCAAATTCGAGTAAGAGGGTGCCCGTTTCTGCTGGATTACTTACATTGCCGGTGACTTTACCTGTCTTGAGATTGACATGGGTGTAAGGCATGCCTGTTGGTGAATTGAATACCGGAAGCAAACGATCGCCAAGATCTTGCGCCAATTTCAAAAGACGTTCATCTTTGGTCATTTGATAACTCGAAAGTAGCCCACCGAGCAAACGAATCGTGATTTCAAAATTTTGTACGTTGAGATCTTGATCAAAATTCAGTTTGCTGACGATCAGCTCTTGTGCTTCCTTGGCTTCTTTATCCAAGCCCATAATCAACAAAGTATCGAGCGCGTCGACCGGTGTCATCAAGAGTGAAGAGCCATACCAATCATGGCTGCCTTGACTTAATGGTTTGAGCGCATCGTGGCCCCATGCAAACTGTTTATACGATTGCCATGCATGCAGGGCCTCCGCTTTGACACGTTCTGCCATGACAGCCGCCTCGGCATCGGTCATGGTGACGGCCACAGCCTTGCTCATGTTGCCTTTATTGGCCTTGTTAAGTTTAGTTTTTGTAGCAGTATTTTTCTCTAGAGTGGTGGCAAGGCTTGAGGCAGTGAGGGAAAAACCCAATGAAGCGATGGCGAATGCGAGGCACAGTGGTTTAAGTGATTTCAAGATTTTCTTCCTTGGTAAACAAGTCTTCAAATAGGGTTTGGTTTTTTGCAAAAAATCGAGTCAAACTAAATCAAGCCATATCAGCTCACATCAGCTCATATTAGCGAAAAGCGGCGCAATATCAGCCACGCTCGGTGCTTGAGCGCCAGCAGCGAGGCAAGCAGCAGCACCACTGGCGACCGCAAAATTGAGATGCATTTGCGGGCTGCGTTCTGGATGTTGATCGAGGCTGTAAAGCAAGCCGGCAATGCTGGCATCACCAGCGCCAACCGTATCTACGACTTCAATCTTGGGTGGTTGCGCATGCCAGCTGCGATCTTGGTCGTCACCTTGCAGGTGCGAGTGCAAAGATGCACCTGCAGCGCCACGTGTGTACAAGATCATCGCCTTCGGGTTCATGGCACGTAGTTTGGCAAAATTGTGCGTGAGATCAGTGTTGCGGAAGAGTCCAATTAGGTCGTCGTCCGACACTTTAATCACATCGGCCAATCCGCACATGGTGACCAGCGTAGCGTCATAGTTCGCATCCATCAGCTTACGGAAATTCGGGTCGTAAGAAATCTTGACCCCTTGTGCTTTTAAGCGCTGGGCGAGAGCAATCAGTTTCGGTGCGAGACGTGGACGCGCCAAGCTAATGCCGCCAAAATGCGCCCAACGCAGGCGCTGATCCCAGCCCTTCGACAATGCATCAGGATCAAAATACAAATCGGCGGCATCGTCGCCAATGAAAAAATAATCGGGTGGCGAGGTCTCACCAACGATGGCGAGCAAAGGAGATTTCGCATAGCGTTGAATCAAGCGGCAATCGAGTTCGGCTTGTTCGCTCGCGGCATATAGCGCATCGCCAAATAAGTCGCCACTAATAGCGCCGGCAAAGCCCGTTGATAACCCTAGCTTGGCTAGGCTACGTGCAACATTCCAGGTTGAGCCACCGACCAAACTTTGCCATTGATCGGGGCCGGTGCGTATCATGTCGGTCAGTGCTTCACCGGGGCAGACAAACTCCGGAAACGCGCGAGAGCTTGACGAAAGTTCACCCATGATGCGGAGCGCCTTCCTGATTCGCGACTCTGGTACCAAACGCACCCAACACATTCAGCACTTCGTAGCAAGCGCCCATGGTGTGATAGTCGGTTTTGCCAGCAGGACTTTTCTCGTCGCTGATTTTGCTATTGTCATTGCGCAGAATTCGATACCAAGCACCGTGCTGATGGTCGATCATGTGTTGCCAACTGTATTGCCAGATCTTGTCATACCATTGCCAGTAGCTTTCTTTTCCTGTGCGTTTGGCCAAGCACGCGGCGGCCGCGAAAGTCTCAGCTTGCACCCAAAAATATTTATCGCCATCGCATACACTGTGATCGGGTGCAAAGCCGTAGCAGATGCCACCGTGTTGAGCATCCCAGGAGGTTTCCATTGCGGTGGCAAACAGTTTTTCAGCGGTTGGCACTAACCATGAAGCTTCTTCTTGCAAGTGCTCGGCGTAACCGTCGAGCAGCATCAATAATTTCGACCATTCAGTGAAGTGCCCCGGTTGGAAACCCCATGGTCGGAATAAATTCGCTTTGTCGTTGAGGTTATAGTTCCAATCGATTTTCCATTGGCTATCGTAGTGTTCCCAGATCTTGCCATCAGCTTGGGCGGCTTGGCGCAAGGTAATCGAGCGCGCGATTTTTTCTGCGCGATGTAAGAGCGCGAGATCACCCGTCGCTTGATAGGCCGCAATCATCGCTTCGCAGGAATGCATATTGGCGTTTTGACCGCGATAGGGATCGCGTACGCTCCAATCTTCACTCGCTTGGTCGGCATATAAGCCGTATTCTGCTTGCCAGAATTTCTCTTCCATGAGTTGCACAGTTTCGTACAAATAGACTTTCGCCTCACTCATCCCTGCCATCAAAGCGTGGGCATAGGCTAGGACGACAAAAGCTAAGCCGTAGCAGTGATTGGTGCCATCGGTGATTTGCTTTTGACCGTCAGCCCAATTCAACTGCCAAGCGTAAGCACCCGTGTTCGGATTGCGATGGACCTCGCGCAGAAAGGCGACGCCATGTTTGACTTGATCCAAGTACTCAGGCTGGCCGAAATGACGATAGGCCATCGCATAGTTAAAGACAAAACGTGTGCTGCTGACGAGATGGCGACTGGCAGCGTCGTACACCGTTCCATCATCTTTGAAGTAGTGGTAAAAGCCACCACTGCTGTCGATACAGCGCGGATGATAAAACGCCATGGTGTGCGCGATATGCTTGTTCAGCATATTCGCTGAACGGAATTGGGGGAGTGCGTTCATAGAATGTCGATCAAGAATGCAGATTAATCAGATTAATGGGTGTAGTAATAAGTAAGAAAAATGCGCAACAGTGAGCTATGCCAAAGACCATGCGAGTTAATGTACAGGAGCGAAAAACTCACCACAATAGATGTGTGAAATAGCGTTGTAGTTTATTCGGTTTACTAAACAAAAAAGCTACAGCGAAACTGCCTGTAGCTTTTTATGGAGAAACACTGCTTTCGATTGTGTCTCAAAATTTAGTCATGAATTCGCGTCATGAATTCGAGCTCTAGCGTCGCGTGTTAGAGCCATAAGCAGATTAATGCGCCAAATCGACTTTTTTGTTCAGATCGATGCCTTGATCTGCCAAGATTCCCTTCACGCGCCAAGCGTAGAACGCGAGATAAGCAAAGCAAATTACACCAACGATGTAGCTTGATTGAATCCCAATTTTGTCAGCTAAAGCGCCTTGTGCCCAACTCACAAAACCACCACCCATGATCATCATGATCAAGAAGTTAGAGCCTTGGCCTGTGTGTTTGCCTAGGCCATTGATTGCGAGCGCGAAAATGCACGGCCATAAAGTACTGCAGAACAGGCCGATCGAGGTGAAAGCATAGATGCTGGTCATTCCATCTGTGCTCATGCCGATTAGCAGGCCGAGAATGCCTAAGACTGAGAAGATCAAGAGCATCGTCGCAGGGTTACCTTTACTTGCGATATCCGCAGCAATCATTACGAGTATGATTAGGGAATATACATAGAAGTGAGATAAGTCGTGTTGTGCAATAGCGTTTACCAATAAGAATACACTGAACGCTAAATATGGGGCTAAAAATCTTAAGATTTTTTTGAAGTCAGCGCTGAAATCAAATGCCTCTACTGCACCAGTCCATCTACCTATCATTAAAGAAGCCCAGTATAAAGAAACATAAGGAGCGATATCTTTAGTAATAAAACCTAGAGATTTTTCCATATAGGCGGGTAAATTACTTGCGGTAGAAACTTCTACTCCCACATATACAAAGATGGCAATCATTCCCAAAACCAATTGTGGAAATTGGAATGCAGATGTTTTGTGACTGCCTGCAACTGCATCATCTGTATTTTCTAAATTGGTAGGCGTAACTTGTGGAAGTGAAGAGAATTTCAACAAAATTGCAACGGCTATAAATGCAGCTCCTAAAACCAAATAAGGAACTTTAACGGATTCTATGCTGGCCTCTGTATTAGAAGCTATGGCAGATCCGAAAATAG
>CALKVB010000459.1 GCA_937996605.1 uncultured Oxalobacteraceae bacterium
GTTGCATCAAGAATCGCATCTTCACGCAATCGAAAGGCCCGATCTTTAAAATTTAGTTTACTAAAGATACTCATAAGTATTAATATCTACTAATTGGTAGCGTTTTTTTCTCAACGGTATTAATATTAACACCTAAGTAGAGTCAATCCAAGTATTTCCCTAATTTTGAAGGAAAAAGAATGTCAGGTTCACGTCAAAAGATTGCGGTCATCGGTTCAGGAATTTCGGGTCTTGCCAGCGCCTATCTCCTGCAAAAACGTTTTGACGTTACCTTATACGAGGCAGGTTCCTATTTTGGCGGGCACACGAATACAGTAGATATCGAGGTCGAAGGTATAAAGCAAGCGGTCGATACTGGCTTCCTCGTATTTAATCACAAGACTTATCCTAACCTCATTGCTTTATTCAAAGAGCTCGCAGTGGATAGCTATGACACCGATATGTCTTTCGGCGTCTCGGTCGATGATGGACAAATTGAATGGGCGGGAACCAATCTTGACACCGTCTTCGCGCAAAGAAAGAACATCATCTCTCCTGCATTCATCAATATGTTGCGTGACATTCTGCGCTTCAACAAAGACGCCGAAAAAAATCTCGCACAATCACTTATTTCAAAAATCAACTTAGGTGACTTACTTAAGCAAGGCGGGTATAACCAGCGTTTTCAAGATCATTATTTGGTACCGATGGCTGCGGCAATTTGGTCAAGCTCCCCCAAGGACATCCTCGATTTCCCGGCGAGTACTTTCCTGCGTTTCTGCCTTAACCATGCGCTACTCCAGGTCAATGATCGGCCGACTTGGAAAACGGTTAAAGGCGGTGGCCGCACCTACGTCAATAAAATCCTAGCTACGCTGCCCGATAAACGACTTAATGCACCTGTGGACAGTGTCCAACGCCGTGATGGAAAAGTTGAAGTAAGTGCCTTGAATGGCATTGAGTCATATGATCAAGTTGTATTCGCTACACACGCACCCACTAGCCTTTCACTATTAAAAGATGCCAATCCAGATGAGCGCCGGGTACTCACTCAGTTTAGATACCAAGCGAATCGTGCTGTGCTACACACGGACACAAACTTACTACCAAAAAATCAAAAAGTTTGGTCTGCGTGGAATTACATCGGAAAACGAGCGGACGACAATGGAAGCGCTGTTTGCGTGAGTTATTTACTTAATCAATTACAACGCTTAGACGTGAAGACGCCTGTGATTGTAACTTTGAACCCTTCGATCGAACCAGATCCAAGTAAAGTGCTCAGAAGTTTCGATTACGAACACCCTATTTTCGATCAAGCAGCGATAGATGGTCAGACAGAATTGACTAATATCCAAGGAAGAAACCAAGTATGGTTCGCTGGCGCATGGTCTGGTTATGGTTTTCATGAAGATGGATTAAAGTCTGCATTACGTGTAGCACGTGGTCTAGACGCAGAACCTGAGTGGACCACACTGTGAAGATCGCTTCTAAACTTCAGTCAACACTCTTAAAAGGCATGGTGATGCACGAGCGTATGCATCCAAAGCACCATAAATTTGTCTATCCTGTGTTTCTCTTGCGTATTGATTTGCAAGAGTTGGAATCGGATGAATCGCCTTTGAATAGTTTTCTCTTTGGCGTCAATCGGTGGCGACCGCTCTCTATTCGCATCCATGATTATGGACCGAGGGATGGTAGCCCACTATTTGCTTGGGTCAATCGCACTTTACGTGAGCATGGCTCGCAAGTAGCTGCCCGTATTGAGCTACAAACATTTCCGCGAGTTTTTGGTTATGCCTTCAATCCCATTAGTCTTTGGTACTGCTTCGACGCACATGAGCAGCTGTTTGCGGTTATTGCCGAAGTCAACAATACTTTTGGTGAACACCATTTCTACCTATTGAAAGATCCAAGTGAGAATCCTATCAATGGTCGCACGCGAATGCAAAGTGCGAAAGCTATGCACGTTTCGCCTTTCTGCGAAGTAAAGGGACACTATGAGTTTCAATTCAAAGATTCCACTCGTAATACCGTTGTAAAAATTGATTACATCGAAGATCAAGAACTCACACTAAAAACTGCGATTGCAACGCACAAGTATGACTACACCACACACAACTTGGCAATCGCGCTCGCCAAGCAACCTTTACTTACGTTCGGTGTTTTCTGGCGCATACATTGGCAAGCTTTTTTGTTGTGGTTAAAAGCGGTCCCTTTTTTTCGCATTCCCGTCGCAGCACAAAAAAATATCACGATCGGTACACCTATTCGAGAGGAGCAATAAATGACTTCGGTACACACCAATAATACCTGCCTCAATATCGCAAATACAAAAACGATGCCCTCTACAAAAGCGCCAACGAGCGCCAAGATTTTTCTGAAGATGTTAAGTAAGCTCAAATTCGGCACCCTTCATCTCATCACTCCAGATGATGAGGTACTACACTTCGGCGATGGCAGCACGACACAAGCGATCGTGCTTCACTTACATGACTGGCGCGCCTGTGCCAAAATCATGCGTAGTGGCGATATTGGTTTCGCAGAGGCACTTGAAGCTGGCTGGATAACGACAACTGACCTGACAGGCCTGTTGCGATTAGCGATCAAGAACGAATCTACCTTAGATCAGGCAATTTTTGGTGGTCGCTTGATGGCACTTTGGTACAAGCTTAAACACTTATTACGTGCCAATACCAAAGAAGGTAGCCGCAAAAATATTCATGCGCATTACGACCTTGGGAACGCCTTCTATAAACTGTGGTTAGATCCGAGTTGGACATACTCTAGCGCTATTTTTTACAAAGATTATCAAATTAGCCTGCAAGAAGCGCAGTACCGTAAATACCAACGCATTATCGATGTCTTAGGATTGAAAGCTGGCGATAAGGTACTTGAGATTGGCTGCGGTTGGGGTGGATTTGCTGAACATGCCGGTCTGCAAGGTATTCACGTGCATGGCATTACGATTTCAAAAGCACAGTTAGAAATCGCACAAAAACGTATCGTGGCGCAGCAATTACAGGAGCATGTACATTTAGAACTCTGTGATTACCGAGACCTGCAAAAACAATACGATGCTATCGTTTCGATTGAAATGTTTGAGGCCGTTGGAGAACAATACTGGCCAACCTATTTTGAAACAGTCAAGCGTTGTCTAAAAACAGACGGTAAGGCCTTGATTCAAACAATCACGATCGATGAGAAACACTTCGAACGTTATCGCTCAGGATCTGATTTCATTCAACAATACATCTTCCCAGGTGGCATGCTGCCAAGTCCGGAACGATTCATGGCCTTAGCGAATAAAAATGGTTTAGATACGTCCAATACCTTTGCTTTTGGCCTCGACTATGCTGAAACGCTGCGTCGTTGGAATAAGGCCTTCGATCAAGAAATTGATGCCATTGCACAACAAGGTTTCGATCCGAAATTTCAGCGAATTTGGCAAATGTATTTTTCTTATTGCGAAGCGGGCTTTGAAGAAAAGCGCACTGACGTTTATCAATTCTTACTCCACAAAAAAGGTCGGATGTGAAGATTCGTATTGCTTTCATCTTTGCGATTTTTTGTATTGTCACGCCTTGGGTCGCAGCCCAAGAATGGCGTAAAGATTTACCTCAAGCGCAAATTCTAGGATCGGGAGAATTTACTTGGTGGGGTTTATCGATTTACACCGCAAGCTTATGGCATAGCAGTTCGAAGTTTAACCCAGATGAAGACTTCGCTTTGGAAATTACCTACCACAAAAACATTAGCAGAGATCGTTTTGTCGAGGCCAGCATTGATGAAATCAAACGATTACAAGGCAGCAAACTCACGACAGAGCAGTTGCAAACTTGGCGAACCTATATGCAGAAGTCTTTTGTAGACGTCAAACCTGGCGATCAACTGATCGGCGTCAAACTTGCCAAACGCGGCTGTCGTTTTT
>CALKVB010000460.1 GCA_937996605.1 uncultured Oxalobacteraceae bacterium
CCACAAACACTGGCCCTGCTAGCGACAGCGGTGCAGGCAGTCAGTTGCGTAGCGATTTGTACCAAGCGCCATCAGATTCTGGCGTTCTTGAGTTTGGGCATGTTATTTGCGGGAGCGATTGTGTTCCACCATTTACCATTGGGCTGGATCGTTTCTGGTGCCGATAAAGATGGCGCGGAATACAGTTTTTTACTCATGTCGCTTGCTTTGATACTGGCAACGCATCAATTTTTAATCAGACGCATGACGAGTAATGCCGTTCAGTTAAGCGCATAATCTCAAGGACTGTTGCTTACGCGCAGAGCCTGCCTTCGAATACTTGAGGCGGGGGGCTGGAGGCTAGCGAGGTGAATGCCCAAAGACACGTCATACCTGCCTGCGCAGGATGACGCTACGAACCTCTGAGTTTAACTGCCTTGTATTAACGCACTGCGAGGAATTTTATTTGAATAGATTTTTGATCATCGTGATGTGACGATCGCTGATCGGAACTTGCTCGCCGCATTTTAGCTGTGCAGTATAGATGTGATCTGCATTGACTTGGATTGATGCGATTTGATCGATTCTAACGATGTAACCTCGATGGGTACGAATAAAGACCGACGGATCTAAATGTCGTTCTAATTGGGTCATTGAGGCGCGATACATGATCTTTTTTTCTGCCAGATGGAGCTGCATATAGTTCCCCTGTGCTTCAATCAACAACACGTCTGCCAACGATACTAAATCGATACGACCGACCGAACGCACACTTAAGGATTGCCAGTATTCTGCGTGTCGCGCTTCGTTCTGTTCTTTTTCTAGCGATTCGACATATTGTTTGAGAGCTTGTGCGTAGTTTGAGCTCTGCTGCAGTGTGAGCATTTGCTCAGCCCGAGTAATCGCTTGTTTGAGGTGCTCATCATTCAAAGGCTTCAGTAGATAATCCAAAGCGTGTAAGCGGAATGCTTCTATCGCATGCTCGTTAAACGCGGTTACAAATATGATTAACGGTGGTGAACTCCATAAAGCCAGTTCTTGCGCAAGTAATAAACCGCTTTCCCGCGGCATTTGGATATCGAGAAAAATGACTTGTATCTGCTCATTAGCATGTCCACTCGCGAGTCCACTGGCAAGTAATAAGCGCGCTTGCGCAACATTGGTCGCCATGCCAGCAAGTTGCCATTGACTATGTTCTTCAACGGCGAATCGCAAATTGGTACGGCTTAAATTTTCATCATCGACAATTAAATAACGTATTGCTGCACTCACAATGTTAATCCTTGAAAGACCAGAGGAACTTGAATCATGACCTTGAAAAAATGATCTCCGGGTTCGATTGTTAGACTGGCCTGGTCGGCATATATCATCCTCAGACGTTCCTCTGTTTGGGATAAACCAAGTCCCAGGCCAGGGTTATGTGCCTCTAAGGTTCCGCGTGAATTGATGATGCAAATCGTGAGTGTCTTCCCATTAAGCCAGAACTCGAGGCTGATTTCACCTTTTTGGTCATGACAATCCAGATCATGACGTAGCGCGTTCTCAACGATAGGTTGAAGTAACAGTGGTGGGCAGTCACCTCTTTTAATTTCATCGCTCAATCCAATCATGTTATAGCTGAGCCTATCCTCATAACGCAATGATTGCAGCGCTAAATAATCTTGAATAAACCTAATTTCATCGGAAAATCGAACGAAGTCATTGCTACTCGCTTTGAGCGCATAACGGAGTAATTCGCTTAAGGTATTGATACCTTGCAGTGCGATCGGTTTTTCATTGCTGCGCACTAGTGCGCTAATCGCATTGAGCGCATTGAAGATGAAGTGAGGTTCGAGTTGTTGGCGAATACTACGTAAGCGTTGTTGTTCTAGTGCGAGTTTAAGATGGAGATTAGCTTGCTGAGTTTGTTGTAGTAACAAAATACGCTCTTGACCCAGATGCCAAATTTTAATCGCGATAGTGACCGCGAAAGCTCCGGTGAACCAAGCGAATTCGAGAAACCAAGTGAAGTTATCTAAGCGGCTAATATGTTCAATTAGGCTACGCAGAGTGTGCTCTGGGTGCGAGGTATACCAACGCGGTAGAGAAATATAGAGGATATGAAGTGGATAAAAGAAGACGATTAAAGAGAGATAAAGTCGAATAATTTTCTGCGCATTCGAGATCCAATTTGCATAGCGATTAAGCAAAAGATACAGGGTAGTGCTGAGGAAGAATAAGGGGACGTGAACATTGACCCAGCCTAGCCAGAGTTTTAAAAAGCTAATCGAAGCCGCTTTGGCGGGATTGTCATGCAAGCTGTCTTGATAATTTCCAGCAGCACCGACGCTGCAGATCAAAATCCAAATAAGGAGATTGATCAAGACGATATGCCATGCTGGCGTTAGCTCGCGCTCACCGTTGGCTTTGGTGTCAGTGTTGATATGAGTTTCAATAGTTTCATCCATGAAAACAGTATAGCCTTAGTCGCTGCTGTGGTGAACATCGCGTATTTTACTTTTGTCACATAGTTTTCCTCACTAATCACACGGCGCTTCTTGTTGGTAAAGGTGATCTTGCATACTCCATCTGTTTAAAAAGGCGGTGCCAGTGGCACTGCAAAATTGCACAGATTAGGAAAGCTTAGGAAAGATTAGGGAGGAAATATGTTACAAAATCGTGTTTATCAATGGTGGTTTCAGGTAGCAATGGGCGTGTTGATACTGTTCTATGGTGTCAGCGCAAAGGCCGATGCACCTATCAAAAGAACACAAGCGCCAGCCTATTTTAGGGTGATGTTAGGTGAAATCGAAGTTACAGCCTTGCTCGATGAGAATAGCCCATGGCCAGAAAATGTTGATAATTTGTTTCCTAGCTTGAGTGCTGATCAACGTCGCGCTCTCCACAGTACTACGCATCTCCAGCCGAAATATGATTTCTCAACGATCGCCTTCTTAGTTAATACGGGTAAGAAATTAATTTTGATTGATGGCGGCGGCAATGGTAGTGGCCCTGGTTATGGACAACTCTTTCCGCACTTGAAAGCGGCTGGGTATACAGCAGAACAAGTGGATGAGATTTATATCACTCACATGCACCCTGACCATATTGGTGGTTTGCTGATGGGCGATCAGATTGCGTTTCCAAACGCCACCGTTTTTGCTGATGCCCATGAACTGCCTCAGTGGGAAAATGCTGCAGCCAAGAATAATGCCACTGCGAAAAGTATCGTGCAAAAAATTGCACCGTATATTCGTGCAAAACGTTTTCAAACTTTTGATGGCGATACCCAATTCCCCTCCGGTTTGCAGGCAATTGCGAGCCATGGCCACACCGATGGACATAGTTTCTATTCGATTGAAAGCCAAGGCCAAAAGATGGTGTTCTGGGGCGATTTTGTTGTGAATGACAAAGTTCAACTTGAAATGCCCGAGCTTGCACCACCGGGCGAAAAAGATGTGAAAACGGGAATCGCACTACGTCAACGCGAGTACAGCGATGCGTCGAAAAAGGCTTACCTAATTGCAGGCGCGCACTTTGCTTTTCCTGGCATAGGTCGCATTCGTGATCTTGGTGGGAAATACATCTGGGTGCCAATCGATTATGCAAGTATTCCTGCCAAGCCGAATTTACCAGTTACAGCGAATTGAAATAGCCCAAAAAAGGAAGTTCATCATGGCGCTCGAACTCTACGTCAACGGAAAAAAGCAAGTCCTTCATTGTGACAAAGAAAAACCATTATTGTGGGCATTAAGGGAAGACTTGGGCTTAAGTGGCACTAAATTTGGCTGTGGAGCTGGACTTTGCGGTGCCTGTACCGTCAATCTCGAGGGTGAAGCTTTACGTAGTTGCCTAATGCCGATAGCCGCATTAAAAGGTAAACAGGTGACAACCATCGAAGGCTTATCAGCTGATCGTAGCCATGCGGTGCAACAGGCGTGGATTAAGCATCAAGTGCCTCAATGTGGCTATTGCCAGTCAGGTATGATCATGGCCGCGGTGGCGTTGTTGCGACAACATCCGCAACCGAGTGATGCCGATATCGATCGCGTCATGACAAATCTATGTCGATGTGGAACCTATCCCAAAGTGAGAGCTGCCATTCACGAGGCCGCGCAAATCTTACAGCAGACCAATACTGTCATCGCGAAAGGGCCGTTGTGATGAAAGATCCTTTCGCGATTGAAGATCTTGGGCGACGCCGTGTTTTGCAAAGCACCTTGGTCGGCGGTGCATGGTTGATAGGTTTGAGCTTACCGAGTTTGAGAGCGGCCGCACAAACTGATACTTCTGGCTCGGTTTCCCCTAAGCCTAATCCTATGGAAAGTTATCTTCGCTTCGCAGAAGATGGTGGTTTGACGGTGTACACAACCGTCACCAACTTGGGCCAAGGTACGCATGTTTTAGTGATGCAGACGGTGATGGAAGAATTGGCCTTGCCTCCTGAACTCATACATATTAAGCACGCGCCAGTAAGTCCAGAGTTTCATCAAACTTTTCCTCGTGGCGTGCTGACCTATGCCAGCGCAGGTTTTACAGCAACCCAGGCAAGTGTAGCGCCAGCCGCCGCCGCTGCGCGTGAAATGCTGGTTGCCGCTGCGGCGCGCCTTTGGCACGTAGAGGTGAGCGCGTGCCGGGTTGAAAATGCCGCTGTAGTTCATTCGGTGTCTGGTAGAAAACTGGCGTACCGGGATTTGTACAAAATCGCGGCAAACATGCCAGTACCAGCTTCACCGCAGATTCGACCAGTAAAACAATGGACTGTGTTGGGGCAATCTTTGCCTCGTCCTGATGTGCCTGCAAGGGTTGATGGCAGTGTGAAATATGGCATCGACGTCGCCCCCATCAAGTTAATGTATGCCGCTGTGGTCCATGCACCGCGATTCGGTGAGACCGTGTTGACGGTGGATAGTCGAGCCGCCTTGAAACGCAAAGGCGTCAAACACATCGTGAAACTTGATAACGCGGTAGCCGTGGTGGCGGATAGTTACTGGACTGCACAGCAAGCGAGTTTGTTGTTGCAGATCCGTTGGCAAGCTGCTCCCCACGCTGCTCAAAAGGTGCCCGACACTGCCGACATGCAGAAGCAATTAATGCAAGCAGTGAGATCGGGTAAGGGCCAAGAATTTCCGATCGCCCGCTGGCAAGATAGTCGAGCAGTTGCGCAGCATATACAAGCTGCCAGCGTTGTCATTGAAACCGAGTTTGAGGCACCGTTTTTGGCCCATGCGCCGATGGAAGTAATGAACGCGACTGCGGAAGTAAATCGACGTGGGGCACAATTGTGGTTGTCGACGCAAAGTCAAACTGATACACAACGCGCTGTTGCACAGGCTTTGGGTATGACCCTTGAGCAAGTGCAAATTCATTCGCAGAACGTCGGAGGTGGATTCGGTCGCCGTTTGGAAAAAGACTTTGCAGTTGAAGCTGTTTTGATCGCCAAAGAAGTTGATGGGCCGGTGAAGTTAATCTGGTCGCGCGAAAATGATTTGCGTGCCGGTTATTACCGCCCGATCACTAGCGCTTGCATACGCTTGGCTTTAGGTGATGATGGCTTACCAACTGCGATGCGTTGCGATATCGCGAGTCCTTCTCTGTTACAGTATTCTAACGCAACGAATAACCCACCTGTACAAGGATTTGACTGGACGGTTACGATGGGTCTGTTGGGGACAGCGTATCGCATTGGTAAGAATGATTTGCGGTGGAGCAAACTTGATTTCGCTGTGCCTTGTGCATATTGGCGTTCGGTC
The DNA here is from genome assembly GCA_937996605.1 of uncultured Oxalobacteraceae bacterium. GTDB lineage: Bacteria > Pseudomonadota > Gammaproteobacteria > Burkholderiales > Burkholderiaceae_D > Undibacterium. The sequence continues at coordinate 5,712 of CALKVB010000460.1, forward strand.
GGAAATTCGCAAAATACACATTTTCTAGAACATAGTTTAGAACTTGCCGCGAGTGCGACGAAAATTGAATCGATCGCTTATCGACGTCGGCTACTTCAAGATAATCCCACGGCTTTGACATTCCTTAATCGCTTTTGTGAATTGTCGAACTGGGCAACACCACTTCCGGAACGTCATTTTCGTGGATTTGCCATGAATGGTTTGGGAAAAACCTTGTTTAGTGCGCATGTGATAGAAATCGAAGTGTTGTCACCGGGCGTTTTCCGATTGCATAAGATTTTTGCCGGAATAGATCCTGGTGTGGCAGCGAATCCAGGTGCAATTCAAACCCAAATGATTGGTGGCACAATATTTGGATTGAGTGCCGCCATCTACGGCGAGATTACATTAAAAGATGGCAAAGTCGATCAAGGCAATTTTGATCAATATCGACTGTTGAGTATGGCGCAAGTACCGACGATTGAAGTGTTTGTGCTTCCCAATGGCGAAGCACCACAAGGCGTAGGCGAAGAAGGGCCACCATCCGCGATAGCCGCCCTAGCAAACGCTTTATTGGCGGCTGAAGGTAGGCTTGTGAATCGTTTGCCAGTGTCAAGGAGTGGATGGCGCTTGCAGACCTAAGTATCTAACGATGACGGGGTGATATACACTAGCATCCTTATTTTTGGGAGAGCTTAGTGTCGATATGGGAGTCACAGCAGGAGCGAGAGTGGCGCCATCGCTTAACGCAGTTATTGCTCAATAATGCAAATTGCATGCAAGCTTTGCAGGCAGCGCAGCAGTTAGGTTTGGCATCATGGGCGATTGGTGCAGGCGCTATTCGATCACTAGTGTGGGACGAACTCCATGGTTTCGTGGTGCCAACTCCCGTGTCAGATTGGGACCTTGTGTACTATGATGTCGCTGGTAATGAAGCGGATGAAGAAGGCTTGAAGCAGCGCCTGCTTGCGCTCTGTCCTGGGTTTAATTGGGATGTAGTGAATCAAGCGATGGTACATCGATGGTTGTCACTGCAAAACGCGAGACCCATACCTGCCTTGCTTAGCTTGGAGGAGGGTATTGCATCTTGGCCAGAAACGGCAACTTGCGTAGCCGCAGATCGGAAGAGCGTCGTGTAGGGAAAGAGTGTCTTCGCCTGTGTAGATC
>CALKVB010000461.1 GCA_937996605.1 uncultured Oxalobacteraceae bacterium
CGATGCTCGCGGCATCGCGCCTACTCGCACAACGTGGTTACCGCGTTCATGAAGTCGATTCATTAAGTCTTGAAGCGATCGATCAGGCGCCAAATGGTACTTTGATTATCAGTAACAATGACGGCACCATGAGCCGTGAACAAGCACAACACTTATTAGCATGGGTAGGTAAAGGCAATACTTTAATTACCTTTCCACAAATGCGCGCAGAATTCCCTACACCGAAAAAAGAGGAACCCGTCGACGAGAGCGAGGACGAGAAAAAAGATAAAGAGGCAGATGTCGAACGTCGTCGAATCACGCCGTTTATGACGCCGTTAGCACGACGCTACAACCCCAGTATGCAAGATCCCATTGCAGACTATTTGGGAATCGCATCCAACTATCGACAACAGATTCGTCCTAACGCCGCAGTAACTCCATCTGCAAACCCAGCTTCGGCTAGCGCCAGTCAAGAAAATAAGACCGCAGCGAGAACAGGGGATCAAACATCGCCTCAAACAGATGAACAAGAAGTTGAGGACGAAGCATATAACGATGAAGACGAACACGACTATGATGAAGAGATTGCACAACTGATCAAAGACAAGGGCCTGACGACTTACGTTGACTCAAATAAGGTGCAAGTACAACTGCCGCATGTGAATCGCCCATTACAAATCACACGTACTAGCATGGCGATGTTTAACTTCAAGAACGGGCCAAGATCTGTTTATCAAGATCAAGACGGTAGTCAGCTACGTCTCTATCAACATGGTAAAGGGCACATCATTGCCATGCCTCAAAATATTTTTGTTGGTCACAGCTTGAAATGGAACGACAACGGTCAATTTCTACTCGACTGTGCGAGCCTTAACAACAACAACAACAAAGATTTCACGATCATCAAAGGTTTGCGTTTGGTGTCTTGGTATGAACTGCTGTGGCAGAATTTCATGTTCTGCATACTGACTTTGACAACACTAATTTTATTATGGTCTTGGCGCGGTAGTAGACGGTTCGGTTTGTTATTACCAGAGATGAACCTAGAGCGCCGCTCCTTGTTAGAACATATTGATGCCAGCGCTCGTTGGGCTTGGACTACCGCTAATGGCCGCCAACAATTAGTCGATGCAGCACGCATCGCTTGCCAAGAAACACTGCGTCGGCGGGCGCCCGAACTGCTACGCCTTGCCGAACCTGAAATGCTAGAGGTATTAGCAAGCCAGACAGGAATTGAACTGGCATCGTTGACACAAGCGTGGCGACACAAAGCCGCGAGCACACCACTCTCGTTTACCAAGCAAATTCAACTACTTCAACAATTGAGGTCGCACTATGAGCGTTAATACACCAGATACTGATCCATCCAACGCAGAAAATGCGCCCATCAATCCAGCACAACAAACGACGCCAATGAGCGCAGCAGACACCAGAGCAAATGCTTCTGGCATCAGTCCAGAACGTCATCAGCAAGCCGTTGAGATCGTAGGGCGTATGCGTGATGAAATTCAGCGCGCTATCATCGGTCAAAAATCAGTGGTCAATCAAGTCTTAGCTTGCTGTTTGGCCGGTGGGCATATTCTCCTAGAAGGTGTACCAGGACTCGGTAAGACACTGCTAGTAAAAGCACTCGCCAAAACCTTCTCAGGCAGTGCCTCACGGATTCAATTTACACCAGACCTGATGCCTGCTGACGTCATGGGTCATGCGATTTACGACATCAAAAACCAAAGCTTCAGCGTTCGTAAAGGTCCTGTATTTACCAACCTTTTGCTGGCCGACGAAATCAATCGTGCGCCCGCAAAGACGCAATCTGCATTGCTAGAGGTGATGCAAGAACGTCAGGTTACGATCGAAAACGAATCGCACACGCTAGATGCTCCCTTTATGGTATTAGCGACTCAAAATCCGCTCGAAAATGAAGGGACTTATCCATTGCCTGAAGCGCAACTCGACCGCTTCTTAATCAAAGCTTGCATTGACTATCCAAGTGCAGAAGAAGAGTTAGCGATGCTAAACATGGTGACCCACAAACGTATTGGCGATGGCTTGGAAGTAAAGCAGGTCAATACCATTATTAAGCCAGAAACGATCATCGCTTTACAACAATTGGTATCGCAAATCCATGTCGACGATGCGGTTGCTGACTATGCTGTCAGAATCGTCAGAGCGACTCGCGACTGCCCTGGCATTTCGGTTGGCGCCGGACCGCGTGGCAGTATCGCCTTAATTCGAATCGCACGCGCATTTGCTCTAATGAATAAACGGGATTTCGTTACCCCCGCAGATATTAAGGCGGCGAGTCTACCTGTATTGCGTCATCGCGTCGCCTTGTCGCCTGAGAGCGAATTAGATGGCTTAAATAGCGACCAAATTTTATCGAATATGATTGAACAAATTGCCGCTCCTCGCGCTTAAGGTAGCCCGATGATTCCTAGCCGTCGCCTGCTGCAAGTCATTGCACTCTTGGTTTTGCCTGCCTTTTTATTGCACTACTTTCCGTTTTTATGGATGCCTTTGAGTGCGATCGCTGGTGTACTTGTATGCGTTAGCATCATCGATATGTGGGGCCTGCGTAAAGCGCCTGAGCTTCGTATTGAACGCCAATTGCAAGGGGTATGGCCAGTCGACTTATGGAATACCGTCTCCTTAACCCTGCACAATCAAACCGCGAGAACAATCGGTTGCGATGTAATTGATGCCTATCCAAATCACTGGCGCTGTGAAGGCATGCCACATAGTACTTCGATTGCGCCAGAAAGCCATACTCGTATCGACTATAAATTATGTCCGGATCAACGCGGCGATGCGCAATTTACAGCGGCGTTTGTCCGCATAAATTCTCGCTTTGGTTTATGGCAACGTAGTTTTTGCATTGGCCCACAACAGCAAGTCAAAGTATTTCCTGATTTTTCTAAACTGCTGGGCAATGCCTTAACCGCAACCGACAGACGTGCACCAACGGCAGGTAATTTACGCAAACGCCGTCGCGGTGAAGGAACTGATTTTCGTCAATTGCGAGATTATCGCCAAGGTGACAGCCAACGTTCCATCGATTGGAAAGCCACGGCGCGTTACCAAAAACCGATCACCCGGGAGTATCAGGAAGAACGCGACCAACAAGTTATCTTTCTGCTCGACACCGGACGTCGTATGCTGTCCAAAGATGGCAACACCAGTCACTTTGATCACGCCTTAAATGCCATTCTTACCTTGAGCTTCATCGCTCAAAAACAGGGCGATGCAGTAGGGCTAATGACATTTGGCAGCCAACAACGCTGGCTGGCACCATACAAAGGAAGGGTCGGCTTAGATCGTATTTTGGCTGGCATTTATGATCTACAAGCGGACGAAACAGCGCCCGATTTTAGCCTTGCCGCAAGCGCCTTGATGCGTCGCTTGAACAAACGTGCCTTTATCGTCTTGATCACCAACTTGCGCGATGAAGACGACGAAGCAATGCGCACCGCCTGTGATTTGCTGTCGACCAAGCATCTCGTCATGTGTGCCAGCCTACGAGAAAAGTCTTTGGACAACGTGCTACAAGAACCTGTGCAGAATCTCAACGGTGCTTTACGTTATGGCGCGGCACTACATTTTCTGCAGCAACGTGAATACGCCATTAAACATCTTGGTATTCGCTCAGGGCGATTGATCGATATCATTCCCGAAAAACTGAGTAATGCATTGGTCAATCGTTATCTCGATATCAAAGAGAGCGGTGCGCTGTAAATGCTAGCGGCTCCTCACAACATTCAACTTTCGTAGCACCGATAGAATCAACATAGGCCTAACAAAACCTATGCGCTCAACACCAAACCGTAGCCCAAGTACGCTCAACGAATAGACTAAATATTAAGATTCGACAAGATCAGCAAGTACTACAAAATCAGCACTATAATCGCTTGCTTTAGCACTTTTCGATCGATCTATTTTCTTATTTGGGAAAATCATGAAGCGTCTACTTTCCACACTACTCACTTGCAGTGCCTTATTAAGCCTACAGGCCTGCCAACCACAGTCAACACCATCACCAACAAACCCCGCAAATATCTCCTATTACGATCAAACCGGTCGTGACGATGTTTTAAGTGGAGGGGTGAAACTCATCACCATCAATACACCGAAAGGTGATTTCAAAGTGTGGACCAAACGCGTCGGCAATAATCCTACGATTAAAGTTTTATTGCTGCACGGTGGCCCAGGCATGACGCACGAATACTTCGAGGTGTTTGATAGTTATTTTCCCGGTGCTGGCATCGAATATTACTACTACGATCAATTGGGCTCTGCCTATAGTGATCAACCTACAGATCAAAGCCTGACAGATTTGCCGCGCTATGTAGAAGAAGTTGAGCAAGTACGTCAAGCCCTCAAACTCGATAACAAAAATTTCTATCTGCTGGGCCATTCTTGGGGCGGCTTGCTGGCAATGGAATATGCGCTCAAGTATCAAAAGAATTTGAAGGGCCTGATTATTTCCAACATGGTCGATAGCATTCCTGCCTACAATGACTATGCCAAAAATGTCTTAATGCCAGCCATGGATCAAACCGTACTGAAAGAAGCGCAAGCCTTAGAAGCAGCAGGTAAATACGAAGACCCACGTTACATGGAACTACTGATTCCACATCATTACGAAAAGCATGTGCTACGCATGCCACAAGCACAATGGCCAGATCCTGTAAACCGCTCCTTCAAACATGTCAACGCACAAATCTATGTTTCGATGCAAGGCCCAAGTGAACTTGGCGCTAGCGGTAAATTGTTGAATTGGGATAGAAGTAAGGACCTCGCTCAAATTAGCGTGCCAACACTAACCATCGGTGGCCAGCATGACACCATGGACCCAGCCTATATGGCAGCAATGGCGAAGAAAGTACAACATGGCCGAGCATTAACCTGCCCCAATGGTAGCCACATGTCGATGTATGACGATAGCAGTACCTATTTTCCTGGCTTAATTCAGTTCTTGAAGGATGTCGATAGCGGCAAATTCTAGATCAGTGTCTGCAAGCAATCTTAAACGAGGGAGCACGTGGTACTCCATCACTCAAGTTCCATACTTCCTCACTTCACCCTTAACCATGTGCAGCTACAACAATCAATGAATTGTTCCAGACTACCTCTCTACGTTTCGCTTGCCTGCATTCTATTGATGCCAACACTTTCGCAAGCACAAGCTGGCGCTGCTACAGTAACAAAAGTTGCTGAGACCAAGCGCCCTAAAATTTGCTTGGTACTCTCAGGCGGTGGTGCACGTGGATTTGCCCATATTGGTGTACTTAAGCAATTAGAAGCCTTACGGATTCCTATCGATTGTGTCACCGGCACTAGTATGGGGGCCGTGATTGGTGGGCTGTACGCTTCTGGGATGAGCGCGAATGAAATCGAAAAACGTATCGTGAAGCTTAGGCTCGACGATATTGCGGTCGACCGCGTCGAGCGTACCATAGTGCCGCATGCCTTGAGAGAAGAAGATAAACAATATCCGCTGGGCGCCACTATGGGGCTAAGCGCCAACGGCGTACGCTTACCGACCGGTGCAGTACAAGCCACACAATTTCTGGAGCTGCTACATAACTGGACGGCTCATCTCAAAAGCGATGTCGATTTTGATGATTTGCCTGTCCCTTTCCGAGCTGTTGCGACCAATCTAGAAACTGGAAAAGCGGTTATCTTTAACAAAGGTCCATTACATCTGGCGATACGCGCCAGCATGGCGGCACCGGGCATGTTTGCCCCCGTGGAAATCGATGGAGATTTGTTAACCGATGGCGGCTTAGTCAAAAACCTGCCCGTCGATTTGGCCAAACAAATGGGGGCAGACGTCATCATCGCAGTAAATATCGGCACCCCGCTGCTGCCGCGTACGCAGTTATCATCGTTGATTAACGTCAGTCAGCAAATGGTGAATATTCTGACAGAACAAAACGTCGAACAACAAAAAGCCTTGCTTACTGCAGATGATATTTTGATCGAGCCCAATCTTGGCGATATCAGCTTTGTCGACTTTGGGCGATCAGCTCAAGCTACGGAAATCGGCAACAAAGCTGCGATTGCGATGCGCGAAAAATTAATGCCGTATAGCGTGAGCAAAGCCGAATACGCAGCTCATTTAAAACGCGATCCCGATGCCGAACTACCCCCAATAAAAATCGGCTTCGTTGAAGTCACCTCAAATGGCATCATTCCCGGCGGCGAAATTCTGCGCCAGGTCGATGTCAAAGCAGGGACGCCCTACAACGCCGAAGAAATTAATCTCAAACTGGCTAAACTCAATATCACCAGAGAATACGACGGCATCACCCATGAATTGATACAACGCGATGGCGAATATGGCGTCAAAATCAAAGCGAATGAACGCAATTGGGGGCCACACTATCTACGTTTTGGCTTGGCCTTATCAAGTGGATTTGAAGGTACCGGTGGCTTTCGATTACAAGTCGGACACCGTCGCCCCTGGCTCAACGACAGCGGCATGGAATGGCGTAACGACCTTGAATTCGGCAATACACAGCGTCTACGTAGCGAACTTCGACAACCCGTCAGCGAGGATCGCAGCCGTCTGATCGCACCCTACGTCGAAATCAATAACAATACGCGCAATGTCTACCGTGACGAAACCCGCATCGCTGAGTACGATTTTAAACAAGGCCGTATCGGCCTCGATTACATCGGTGATATCGGTGAGCGCGGCAGTTTGGGTGAATACCGTTTCGGTATTGAAGCCAAGAATTACAAAGTACGCCCTAAACTCGGTTTATTACAAGTCAATACAAGCGATGGAAGCAGCTCAATCGCAGCCCTACCACGCGTCAATTTGAAACAAGGTGGTGTCAAATTGGGGTTTGTAGTTGACCAACTCAGTGATCCGTCGTTTCCTCGTTACGGTTATGCCTACGACGGTGAAATTTTTATTGGCACCAATAGCGGAGGTGATCGCTATCAAGAGCTCAATTTGAATACAACATGGGCCAAAAGCTGGGATAGTCACAGCGTTAATCTAAAATTGAGTACCGCTGGTTTATATTTGCCGAATAAAGACGTCCTAGGTATAGGCCCTACACTCGGTGGCTTCCAACAATTATCCGCCTATCAGCCTGATCAGTTCGCTGGTAACTTTATGCTATATGGCAGCGCCACCTACCTCTACCGCGCACTGCGATTTGATTTAGCGGGGCAAAGCCTATTCATGGGCAGTAGCTTAGAGTTTGGCAATGTATGGGACGCGAGTAGCCAAATGTCGTTCGGAAAAACGCGTAAAAGCTTAAGCCTATTTGTCGGCTTTAATAGTTTCATGGGACCTATGCATGTGGGATTTGCAGTAGCGCCGAATGGGGTGAAGAATTTATTTTTCCAAGTCGGTAGACAGTAAAGCCAGGCTCCTTGAATACACAAAAAAATAGGACTAAATACGTGCTATACGTAATCAACGCAAACCGCGAAGGTTTTATGTCATGAAAAGACGCCATTTCAGTAATTCATTGATTTCGA
>CALKVB010000462.1 GCA_937996605.1 uncultured Oxalobacteraceae bacterium
GCTCACTCGAGACTGGCTCTGCAGGCTTGCGTTCGCGTACCGCACGAGGTGCAGGCGCGATTTGCAAGCTTGCCTCTTGTGCTGCCTTTAGTTTGCTCGGATCAGTGTTTGCAAGTACTAAACCTGCTTTCGCCAACACTTCGCTGAGGTCTTCAACGACAGCGGGAGCAACTGCCATTTCCGCGGTTGCTGTGTTTGCCGATGTAGTATTAACCATTTCCTCAGTTTTCTCTGCAACTGCCTGCGTATCCGCAACTACTGTTACAGCAACCTCTGTAACAGTAACAGACTGAGTCGTTTCTACTGGAACTTGTGTAACCACGGATGGTACTGCATCGCTTAAGAGGTCAGCTTGCACTGGTGGCGGTAGTTCTTGCGCAACAGGCGTGACTAAAGCGGCTGGAGCCACGGTTTCTACTGGCGTTGCTATCACTTGAGTTTCTGTAACTTCAATCGGTGCAGCTGCCACTAGGCTAGCTGTTTCTTGCGCGATACTTGGCATTTCCATGCTCGCTGCAGAACTCGCCTCTACCACCGCTACCGTTCCCACTGGAGTTATCGCAGCAGTTTCAGTGGTTGTCGTGGTGACCGTTGTGCTTGGCACTGATTCAATTATCGGTGCGCTCGCTTGCGGCGCCAAATCAAAGCTTGTTTGAACTGGTTTAGCTTCAGTTGCATCGCCTGTGAGCGTCGCGCTATTAAGTAAGTCGACGACAGGAATGAACGCAGGCGCGGCTTCTACGGCAACTTCACCGTTGTTCTCCGTGGTCACTGCCACTTCGCCATTTTCGGCTGCATGACGATCGCGACGATTACGATTGCGACCGCCGCGACGACGACGACGACCTTCTTCCGCTTGTGGTTCATTACCCTCAACTTCGGGCGCTACGTTGAGGTTTTCAAGGCTTTCTGGCGCTTTAACTTTGACAGGCGTTGGCGTGCTAGTGGCGATCGCTGGACTTTGGATGAGGTCATCAGGCTTCACCTCGGCAGCATTTTCTTTACGACTCTCACGCTGGCGTTGTTGACGTTCACGACGTGGCTCTTGTGCCTCTTTTTCATCGCGTGCAGGACGTTGTTGCTTACCTTGACGTTGCTGCTGATTCGTCTCAGGCGCTGGTGCTTTCGCTTCTTTTTCTGGGCGGTTAGCGGCGTTACTATTGTTGTTCGTATTACGCTCTTCGCCTTCTTGACCGTTTCCATTGCGGCCATTGCGGCCATTACGTCCGCGATTACGTTGACGATTGCGATCCGTTTTATCACCACGGCCAAGTTTTGGTTTTTCTTCAGCAACAGGTGCCGGAGTAGCTGTGCTACCGAAAATTGAGCTAAAGAACTTCGCGATACCTGCGAATAAACCACCGGTTTCTTTTGGTGCTTCGACGACTGGTGCAGGTTTGCGCTCGACGATAGGTGCTGTGTCTGGCGTAATGCTCTTCACAACAGCTTCTTGACGTGGTTTGACATCGTCTTTTTGGCGTTTGTTGTAGCCAATATCGGTATCAGCTTGTTCAGCCATTGCGTAGCTAACATGGGCTTCTTCTAAACGTGGATCGTCATGTTTCAAACGATCGAGTTTGTAATGTGGTGTTTCTAAGTGCTTGTTTGGAATCAAAATCGCCGTGACACGATGACGTGTTTCGATCTTCAAGATCTCACCACGTTTTTCGTTCAACAGGAAAGCTGCAACGTCGACTGGCACTTGCACGTGGATTGCTGCTGAATTTTCCTTCATTGCTTCTTCTTGGATAATACGCAAGACTTGCAATGCGGAAGATTCTGTATCTCGGATGTGACCAGTGCCGTTACAACGTGGGCAAGTTACATGGCTGCCTTCAGATAGAGAAGGGCGCAAGCGTTGACGTGACAATTCCATCAAGCCGAAGCGTGAAATCTTGCCCATTTGCACGCGAGCGCGGTCGTAGCGCAGGGCGTCTTTTAAGCGGGTTTCGACTTCGCGTTGATTCTTGGCGTTTTCCATGTCGATAAAATCGATCACAATCAAACCACCCAAATCGCGCAAACGTAATTGACGGGCAACTTCTTCCGCTGCTTCGCAGTTGGTATTAAATGCCGTGGCTTCGATATCACCACCGCGAGTCGCGCGAGCCGAGTTGACGTCAACAGAAACTAAGGCTTCAGTATGGTCGATCACAATTGCGCCGCCGGACGGCAATGGTACGGTACGTGAGTACGCTGTTTCGATTTGATGTTCGATTTGGAAGCGAGAGAACAAAGGCACGTCATCGCTATAGCGTTTTACACGGTGCACCATATCGGGCATCACGTGGCTCATGAACTGCTGTGCTTGTTCGTAGATATCGTCTGTATCGATCAGAATTTCGCCGATGTCCGGTTGGAAATAATCGCGGATCGCGCGGATCACTAAAGAGGATTCTTGATAGATCAAGAAAGCGCCTTGTGCAGACTTACCAGCGCCATCAATCGCGCGCCAGAGTTGCATCAAGTAGTTTAAATCCCATTGCAACTCGTCAACGTTGCGGCCGATACCAGCTGTACGTGCGATGACTGACATGCCTGCTGGCAAGTCGAGTTTATCCATGGTTTCGCGCAATTCTTGACGATCTTCACCTTCAACACGGCGGGAAACACCACCACCGCGTGGATTGTTTGGCATCAAAACTAAGTAGCGACCTGCTAAAGAAATAAAGGAGGTGAGTGCAGCACCCTTGTTTCCACGTTCTTCTTTTTCTACTTGAACGATGATTTCTTGACCTTCGCGCAACGCATCTTTGATCGATGAGTTGCGGACGTCGATACCTTCTTTAAAGTAAGTGCGGGCGACTTCTTTAAATGGGAGGAAGCCATGACGTTCTTCGCCGTAGTTGACGAAACAAGCTTCTAAGGAAGGTTCGATGCGGGTAATGACACCCTTGTAGATATTGGATTTGCGGAGTTCGCGTCCGGTCGTTTCAATATCAATGTCAATCAGCTTTTGCCCATTGACAATCGCTACGCGCAGTTCTTCTTGCTGCGTAGCATTAAACAGCATACGTTTCATATTTTTCTCCATGGCATAAAGCCACCTTTAGCCATGATCACCGAAATGAAGATGGCAGCTCACATTGGATGTATGCGGGAGCGGAGAGTTTGAGGGGGCGGGAAATGCCACTGACACGAAACGAATTAAATATCGCAACAACAAAGTCTCAAGTAATTCAGACTACTGGTGCGAAGCACTCTAATTGTTATTCATGCGCTTGGCGCGGATAGTTTTAGCAGACAGTCGAGTGCACATGTCTCCAAGGTTTTTATGTCCTCGCGGGCGCTATTGGATAAACAGCGAAAAGCGCGGCAAACAAAACTCAGGCGATGAGCAACTTACTAAAACGAAGTAATTTCTACGGTTTAGCGTTGAATCAAACATCACACGTTCAATCACGGTCTGTATCCAACAAAATCGACTCGGTATTCCTAAAACTATCAACCGGCAAGCAAACAGATTTGAGTCAACCTGTTTCTCTTGCCAGACTTATCCTTAAATTTCAAACTAACAGATCCAAATCGCTTTGTTGAAGCCCGATTGCCACAATTGGTTGCAACCCTGACCTTCAAAACGATGTGCATACACATCTTTTCTATCGAATTTGCAAAATGGCGAGGCCGATAGACACGCCCCTGTGTAGAATAGTCGTCTTTCTTACACATGCTTGAGCGTAAATTCCCAAGCTTTGATGATTATATATTCAAAATGAAGGACTTAGCGATAAATATGGGGGGATTACATCAAAAACCATCCAAAACAGAAGATGGGCAAATTTTTGCACAGGTGCAACTCCTTACCATTACTGAAGAAGACGCTGGTCAGCGCATTGATAATTTTCTGTTGCGTATTTGCAAGGGCGTACCAAAGAGTCATATTTACCGTGTTTTGCGTTCAGGTGAAGTACGTGTCAACAAAGGTCGAATTGATCAAATGTATCGACTTAAAGAAAATGATGTGGTGCGTGTACCGCCGATTCGCGTTGCTGAAAAGTCAACCAATCATGTGCCAGGTGCAGAATTTGCGATTATTTTTGAAGATAGCCATTTGTTAATTATTGATAAACCCGCGGGCGTTGCCGTTCATGGTGGTTCGGGTGTTAGTTTTGGTGTTATCGAGCAACTTCGCGCATCTCGTCCTGAAGCGAAGTTTCTAGAGTTGGTACATCGTCTCGATCGTGAGACCTCTGGTTTATTGTTGTTAGCGAAAAAACGCTCGGCTTTGGTGAACTTGCATGAACAGATGCGTGATGGTCAGACCGATAAGCGCTATTTAACGATGGTCGCTGGTGAATGGAAAAATCAACGTCAGCATATTAAGTTGCCATTGCATAAATATACGACCGCTGAAGGCGAGCGTCGTGTAAGGGTGCAGGCCGATGGCATGGAATCCCATACCGTATTTAGCTTGAAGAAGAAATTCAAGGATTTTGCTCTGCTAGAGGCAGAGTTAAAAACAGGACGCACCCATCAAATTCGCGTGCACTTGTCGGCCAGTGGTTTTCCAATCCTGGGGGATGATAAATATGGAGACTTTGGCTTGAACCGTGAGTTGCTTAAAGCAAATGATAATCGAGGTGCCTTGAAGCGCATGTTCTTACATGCTCATCAAATTACCTTTACCCATCCCGATTCGGGTAAGGTCATGACTTTGAATGCACCTTTGCCTAAAGAATGTGAGAAGTTTTTAACATCTTTGCGCTAAAGCAAATTTCTATCGGCTCAGGTAGAATGTTGGCAACATTGAATCCATGCTGAGGAAGTGCTCATAAGGTACGCACCGAAGCGCAACAACAAAAATAATCATGCCAAAAAAGCGTTTTGATTTCATCGTCTTTGATTGGGACGGTACTTTGATGGACAGCACCGCCACCATCGTTCGTAGTATTCAAGGTGCAGCTAAAGATTTAGGTTTGCCAGTACCAAGAGATGCTGACGCTGCACATGTAATTGGATTGGGGTTAAACGAGGCGATTTTTCGGGTATTCCCGAATCTCGACGAAAAACTGTTACCCCGCATGATAGAGCGTTACCGCTATCACTATTTCATGCGTGATCACGAGTTGCCATTGTTCCCCGGCGTGCGTGAAATGCTCACTGAACTATCGCAAGAAGGTTATTTTCTTGCAGTGGCAACAGGAAAGAGTCGGGTAGGTTTGAATCGTGCCATGAACAGTTCTCAGTTGTTATCGGTGTTTGATGCTTCACGCTGCGCTGATGAAACTTTCTCGAAACCGCACCCAGCTATGCTGCAAGAATTGACCCGTGAGCTAGGGCAAGAAATGCATCGCACGTTAATGATTGGTGATACCACGCATGATCTACAAATGGCCGCCAATGCTGGGGCGGCGGCAGTTGCGGTTGAATATGGCGCACATGATGCAGCAATGCTTCACGAGTTGGCTCCTGTGTTTTCTGCCAAGAATGTACCCGAGCTACATCATTGGTTGATGGAAAATGCATAAGTGAACGTGACAAGTTTTAGTCCGTAATCGAGTCATTGTTAGTCAGAATTAGGGTAAGTGATATGGATAAGTTTTTTATTTGCGACTCAACAGAAGTGGAAGAGGGCGGCAAGGGATTTCGCTTTCCGTTGTTGGCTGGGGGTGGTGAGGCGACGGGTTTTGTCGTACGCTACGATGGCGTGGCGCATGCTTATCTAAATCGATGCGCTCATGTGCCGGTCGAACTTGATTGGACGCCGGGCGAATTTTTTGAGGGAAGCGGTTTGTACATTATGTGTGCAACGCAT
>CALKVB010000463.1 GCA_937996605.1 uncultured Oxalobacteraceae bacterium
GATCGTTATTGGCGGCGGCAATATCTTCCGCGGTGTTGCGCCAGGAGCGCAAGGCATGGATCGGGCTACTGCAGACTATATGGGTATGCTGGCGACGGTAATGAACTCATTGGCATTGGGTGATGCGATGCGCCAAGTGGGTATTACAGCCCGCGTGATGTCTGCGATCGGTATTGAGCAAGTGGTTGAGCCATATGTGCGCCCTAAAGCATTGCAATATCTCGAGGAGGGAAAAGTTGTGATCTTCGCAGCTGGTACCGGTAATCCATTTTTCACGACGGATACAGCAGCGGCCTTACGTGGCTCTGAAATCGGTGCTGAACTGGTGTTAAAAGCAACTAAGGTTGATGGCGTCTATACTGCAGATCCTAAGAAGGACCCAACTGCCACTCGCTATGCAACTATCTCATTTGATGAGGCAATTTCTCGTCACCTGCAGGTGATGGATGCCACCGCGTTTGCGTTGTGTCGTGATCAAAAGTTGCCAATCAAGGTATTTTCTATTGTAAAACCTGGCGCACTCAAAAATCTGATTTTGGGTGGAGACGAAGGTACCTTAGTCCACGTATAATGCGCGTTTTCGGAAGCGCTTTTGAAAGTAATAGTGCTTCCATTGAGTGCATAGTAAACATACATATGGTTTGGAGGAAGGAGGGCGCAAGGCCTCCTTTTTCACTTAGTTCAGGAGTCTATGATGACAGTTGCAAGTATCAAAAGCAGCGCTGATCAGCGCATGCAGAAATCAATTGAGACCTTAAAAGGCGATTTGGCGAAAGTACGTACAGGCCGCGCGCATACAGGTATTTTGGATCATGTTATGGTGGACTACTATGGTTCTCCAACACAAATCTCCCAAGTCGCGAACATTACCTTGATCGACGCACGTACGATCGGTGTTCAGCCATGGGAAAAGAAGATGTTGAACGTCATTGAAAAGGCGATTCGTGAGTCTGATTTGGGTTTGAATCCTGCGTCTCAAGGGGACTTGATTCGTGTTCCTACTCCACCGTTGACGGAAGAGCGTCGTAAAGAGATGGTGAAACTGGTGAAGACGGAAGGCGAAGATGCGAAAATTGCGGTGCGTAATATTCGCCGTGATGCCAATGAAGCGCTGAAGAAATTGTTGAAGGAAAAAGATATTTCCGAAGACGATGAGCGTCGCGCACAAGATGATATTCAAAAATTGACGGATAAATTCGTAGCTGAAGTTGATAAACTTTTAGCTGAGAAAGAAAAAGAAGTGTTGACCGTTTAAGCACTTTTATCGATACGAATTTACACTCCGGAGTTTCATGAAGCATTTCAGCTCAACGAAAGAAGTCCCCGCAACGGGGCTTGTGCCGAATCACGTTGCTATCATTATGGATGGCAACGGTCGTTGGGCCACTAAACGCTTTCTACCGCGCGTGGCAGGACACGTCAAAGGTGTTGACGCCGTGCGTGGTATCGTCGAAGCGTGTATCAAGCGTGGTGTGCAATATCTCACCTTGTTCGCGTTTAGCTCCGAGAATTGGCGTCGCCCCGCAGAGGAAGTTTCATTGCTCATGCGTCTTTTTGTTACTGCCTTAGAAAAGGAAGTACGCAAGATGCATGATAATAATATTCGATTGAAGATTGTTGGCGATCTTTCTCGGTTTGAGTCTGCGTTGCAGGATGCGATTCGCGAGGCTGAACTGAAGACCGCGGCAAATACTGGCTTAACAGTCACAGTATGTGCCAACTACGGTGGCCGTTGGGATATCGTGCAAGCTGCAAATCGTCTTGTTGCCGAAGGTAACTCAGGGCGTGAAATTACGGAAGATGATTTGTCGAGCAAGTTATCGATGGCGTATGCTCCTGAACCTGATTTATTTATTCGTACCGGTGGTGAAACCCGTATCTCTAATTTTTTGTTATGGCAACTTGCTTATACCGAGTTGTACTTCACCGACACGTATTGGCCAGACTTTGATGGTAAGGCTTTAGACCTCGCAATTCAATCCTATCAAACTCGTGAGCGACGATTCGGTCGCACCAGCGAGCAATTGTCTACTCAATTTTAATGCGCTGTTTGTGAGCGCTTCCATCTAGAGAATCACTATGCTTAAGACTCGCGTCATTACCGCTGTCTGCCTGCTGATTGTCATCCTGCCCATTCTGTTTTTCGCGCCGCCCGCCGGACTGGCCGGGCTCGGATGCAGGATCTCGCCGATCCGGGTGAGCGAGGT
>CALKVB010000464.1 GCA_937996605.1 uncultured Oxalobacteraceae bacterium
CTGCTAGGTTCTCTGAACGCGTTGAATTGAGGTTGAAATCTAATCAGAGCCATCTCGTCAGAGGAATCTTGTAAGAGCCATTTAGTAGACGCACTTTAGTGGGATCTTGTAATCGAGTGCATCATAAAGACAGGTTTTGAGATCCGATAGAAAAGGTGAATGCAGCATCGATGTTGTATCGCTTTCGTGCAAGCAGTCGATGCGTTATCCAAGGGTGAACTCACTCGTGTCCGGAATAATAAATGGCAAGCGTAGAACACATTAAGCAATGGGAATTTTTTTTTAGAATACGAATGGGGCACTTCAATTTTTGCGGGAAGCAAACGGTGTCAGGCGTCATACAGTGCCTGAGCCGGTATTCATCTTATTTGCGCCAGCCGTCAATGAAATATTGATGCCGGATCAAGTCCGGCATGAGGATATAAAACAATCTTGATCGTTGGCGAGATCCGATTTACGGGATAGATCGGCGAATCGATTTATCCCGTAAAGCAGCGTGTCAATTGAGATATCAAACCGCTTGTTGCTATCCCCAATGCGCGAAGGCTGAAGTTGGTGGTCGAGTCGACTTTATTGCGCTGTGCTCGGCAAATCGTGTGCGAGCCGATTTTCGAAGCGTGCTTTTTTATCTTGAATGTCTTTCAGAAGACGTTCGGCATGCTTGCGTTGGCTAAGTGGCGCATCATTTATCACTTCTTCCAGTAACAAGATTGCGCCCTCGCGATCGCCCATTTCGGTATAAGCAACAGCGAGTTTGATGCGTACTTCGAACGGCGACAGCAAAAATTTGTCTTCACTCGATTTCGACGCTTCTGTACTTGTTTCTGGTTTGGTCGCTGGTAATGTGGGAACTTCAGTTGCAACCTGCGTTGTCACTGCAGGCTTTGTATTGGTTTGTACATCCAATGCCCCTACCTCGGGAGTGATCATTGCTTCGAGACTAGCAGACTTGATCTTACTGTTCGCGTAGCTAAGACGACTATCGATTTTCAATGCAGGTTCAATATTTTTCTTTTTCACCTCAGTCTCAGCATTGTTGCTTAGTTTAGTGTTTGCGGCATTCAGTGTTTTACTCGGAAGCGGTACGAATAAGAATGCTGCTCGATCTAATTTTTTGAGTTGTTGCAGATCACGCGGGCGATCTTCAGCGCGCGCTAATTCGAGTAAATCTTCTAGCTTTTGATAAATCGCTAGATCGAATCCCTCACGTGGATTGATGCGCGAATTACTTAAGAGGCGTTCCAGATAGACGATGATTTGGTCTGAATGCCATAACTCGAGAATTTTATTAATCACATGTGGGAAATCACTTAATTGTTTTTGTTCAACCTCTCCGAGCATTTCCCAGGGTTCTAACTTGAGGTTGAATAATTTTTTGATTTCTTTGTATACCTTTTCATATCCCTCTGCATCATGATTCGCGCGGCAAGAATCAAGACGCGCTAGCATACTACGCGGTGACTCGGGTTTGCTCGCGACAGCTTTGCGCGCCGCAATTGCAGCTGCATATGGCAGCTGTTTTTCTTGCGTAGTCGACGTCGCTACGACTCCACTAGCTTCACTTTCCTCGACAGTGTCGCTGGGTTTGTAGACACGTAACCATGAATCAACATAACCTTTCACCGCGAAAAATTCATCGGCTTGTTGCGGTGCTAGTGCTTGCGTGTTTGCTACTGAATTTGTTGCTGAATCTGCTGCTGAATTTGCTTGCATATTTTCGATTTCTTGCACATGAGCTGCAGCTGCTTGTTGTGCGTCCGCTTCGATTTGTGCGTTGATGGCAGCACCGAACTGAGAGGTCGAACTTAATTCCTCAACCGAATAATCACTCGCGATATTCCTTGTCCTTGGACCTGTAGATGTACGACGTGCGGGCGTTTGTAAATCGAGCTTGTGATCAATGATAGAAGTCGAAGTGGTCGAGTCGTTTGGAATTTGGAAACTAGAGACACTTGAATTGCTGGCTAGTTGCGTCGTATCGACTAAATTGAAAAACGAATCTTGGAAGTTACTCAAAGTATCTGAAAGCGCAACGAGGCTGTTATTAATCACACGTGCTGCGTGGAGGCGCCAAAAGTAGAACAGGGCGATGGCGATTGCTGCAATCAAAAATATGACAAGGCTTTGTGTCCAGAAGACTTTTCGTTTATCACTCTCTAGTAATTCAATTCGCTTACGGTTAATCTCCGCATTTTCTAGCAATAAGGCATTCATTTGTTTTTGCAGAGCGTCTTTCAGTTGGGCCTGGTTGGCCTTCAGTTCCGCCTCTGCAGATTTCGCTTTTGTCGCTAACGTGGCAGTACTTGTTTTTTCTTCGAAGTTTGACTTTTCGAAAGTACTGGTGTTGTCGTAGATGGGCTTACTTGGGTCTACATCTTGATTCGCTTCAGTCGGTGCAGTACTACTGCTTCCTGAGCCAGATGCAGTAAGGCAAACACCGATAAAAATCGCTAAAAGCGCGCTGCGGATCGAAGTAAGAAAGAAAGAGCTACGTTTCATAGCATTCCCATTAATGTGAGTTGCTGCGATTTTAGATGAGTTTATCTGCTTCAAATTAGTACATTATTAATTCTTTGCGTAAATCAAACACTATAAGAAAAATACAATTGGGGTAGGGAAATGTTTTGTTTTCTTGGCTTATGCTAGGCAATCAATTGTCGGTGTTTTGTTGATGCTTAATTAATTTTATTAATTATATAAATCATATTAGCTTACCTTTGCTTGTCGGGTTGAGTTGATGTTTTATTGAAAGAATGAAAATGATTCACACAGGTAGTTGTCATTGTGGTGCGGTGCAGTTTGAAGCGAATGTGGCGGACGAAGTCGAAGTGGAAGATTGTAATTGTTCGATCTGTCACATGAGTGGTTTCTTGCATCTGATTGTGCCGCAAAGAGATTTCAAGCTTCTTGCGGGAGCCGATCATTTGAGCTCGTATCGCTTCAATACTGGGGTCGCCGAACATTTGTTTTGTAAGACCTGCGGTATCAAACCCTTTTACGTACCGCGTTCTAATCCAGACGGGGGCATCAGTTTACATGCCAGAAAACTGGAGTTTGTACATCCTGTCACCAAAGAAAAAATAGAAATTACAGCTCCAGTTCCGCAGAACGATGCAGTCTGGAAGGCTTG
>CALKVB010000465.1 GCA_937996605.1 uncultured Oxalobacteraceae bacterium
ACCAGAAACAGGGCATTGTACCGGTGGGCCATGCCGCGGTGGACGTTTGCGCAAGATTACTTTGTCGGAAGAGGACGGTAAGATTTTTTGGACGCCTGATGATTATTTGCAAGTCGCGAGTAAGACATCGTAAAGCTAAGATCGTCATTTATTTTCTTTAATCTGCAAAACGATTTACATAGTTAAAATTTTCTTCCGATTGCACGATGTTTCGCCTATATTGAAGGCGTAACTGGTTCAAAAGAGGAGGTCACTATACATCAATATCTTTGTATTGCAGACGAATGGAATTTGAGCTCCGGTGTTCAACTTTTACCGGTTATGTGTGAAGTGTCCGTGTAAGTCATTTTATCGAAACTTGATCGAGTGAACATACCTCGATATCGAAGCTTCTAATAAGCTTCAAATGCAAAAAAACGATGGTTTATGCCATCGTTTTTTCTTTTGTCTTAGCGTTATTTTCACAATCGAAAGGAAAATGACGATTTGACTAAGAAGTGAGTTCATTTTCTTTTGGAAACTTGCGACAAATCAAGCAATTTCCGTCTTACTCATTTATCATCGACTTGTTGATTGATTTGCCCCTTTGACTTTGCCATTTTATGTATCTCTCTATGCCTGTATTTGTTGATACCCGTTTAGGTAATTGGTGGCGCTCCCTTAGGGGCGAGCGTTGTCAATGTTTTCATTGCGGGGAGTCGATGCGCGTGAAAAATGCATTGTCCGTGATTGTCCAAGGTTCACCTCGGCCCATGTGCTGTCATGGCTGCCTCGCCATTGTACAAACGATTATTCAAAATGATTTATTAGACGAATATTTAGTCAATAAGTCGGCAACAGTCACCGTGTTGAGCAATGAGTGAGGTCTTGAATACCGAAGCAAATTTGTCGCGTGTTGCGGCTTGTGAGCTCACGTCGGAAAAACTCAGTATTGCTGGTATTCGTTGTGCCGCTTGCGTGCAATTGATCGAATACAGCGTTGCCCAACTACCCGGTGTTGAGCGTTTTAAGATCAATCCGATGACTCAGAAAGCGGATCTGCGCTGGTTCCAAGATCAAATTGAGCTTAAGCGCGTGATTCAAGCGATAGTACGTCTGGGGTATGCGGCATTTCCTGCTCATCAATCGCTCACTGAGTATCAGCAAAAAGCAAAGAAGAAAGCCTTGTGGCGTTTGTTTATCGCAGGTTTTGCGATGATGCAAATTATGATGTATGCATTTCCTGCGTACTTGGTTCCCGTCCCAAGTGTCGATGGCGATTTAACGCCCGATCTCGATCGTTTGCTGAAGTTGGCGAGTTTAGTTATTAGCCTCCCTGTCGTCATATTTTCGGCCAAGCCCTTTTTCAAGGGCGCTTTACGTGACTTGCGCCATCGTCATATCGGCATGGATGTGCCAGTATCCTTGGGAATTTTGTTGACCTTTTTCGCCAGTGTTTGGACGACTTTTTTTGGCGGCGCAGTCTATTATGATTCGGCGATTATGTTTGTGTTTTTGCTGTTGGGCGCGCGTTTTATTGAAGACATGGTCAAGAGCCGTACTAATGCGGCATTGCAAATTTTGACCCAGCTGCCGCGCAGTCTGGTGCATAAGATTCTTGCCTTCCCACAAGATCGAAACACGATACAGGTTGATCCGAGCACCTTGCAAGTGGGCGATGTGGTGTTGGTTCCCGCTGGGGATCAAATTCCATGTGATGGTGTGGTTTTGGAAGGGCATAGTGAATGTGATGAAGCCTTAATGACTGGCGAATCGCGACCTGTATTGAAACAGGTGGGAGATCAAGTGATTGCCGGATCAATCAATCAGCATAGCGTATTGATTGTGAAGGCGGAATGCGTGGGACAAGAAACTCAATTGGCACATTTGATTGGGATGATGGAAAACGCGACCTTGGAGAAGCCTCGTTTAGTGCAAATCGCCGATAAACACGCGAGCCGGTTTTTGATCGCGATTATTTTGATTGCGATTGTCAGCGGTGTCGTATGGAGCTTCATTGATCCAAGTCGCGCATTTTGGATCGCGATCAGTGTGATCGTGGTAACTTGTCCTTGCGCCTTATCGTTAGCGACGCCAGGCGTTATGTCAGCAGCAATAGGTCAAATGGCGAAAGCGGGCATGTTAATGACCAAAGGTGCCGCAATCGAATCTTTGGCTAAAGTGACCCATGTTGTTTTCGATAAAACGGGCACACTTAGTTTTGGCAGACTTCGAGTGTTAGAGACGACGTGGATACGCGAGCAGATTCAAGGGTGTGATGATATCCAAGCATTGGCGCTCAGAATCTCTGGTTTGTCCTCTCATCCGGTTTCAAAGGCAGTGCATGAATATAGCGCGGAACGCATGACTCGTTCACAACAGCAACGCGCTACATCTATCGAATTGAGTTCGACCAAAGAATTTCCAGGTTTAGGTGTCGAAGTGCAGTGTTTAGGCGGAGTGTTACGTTTTGGTCGCCTCGAATTTGCCTTGGAATTATCGGCCAGTGATTGGCAAATACCAACGAGATATGTGGATAAAACGATCTCCGTGTTGGCAGATCAAGAAGGTTTGATTGCAGTATTTGTGCTGCAAGATAGCCTCCGTGATGATGCGATTGAGGTGGTGCAAGAACTCCAGAGTTCAGGTAAGAAGGTTTTGTTGCTATCAGGTGATCGCCTCGAAGTCGTTCGTGCAAGTGCCGAAGCGTGTGGTATTTCGGAGAATTTTGCAGAGTTAAAGCCAGATCAGAAGTTCGATATGGTCAAAGAGTTGCAAGCACAGGGCGCAATTGTGGCGATGGTGGGTGATGGTATGAATGATGGTCCCGCCTTATCTCTTGCAAATGTCTCAATCGCAATGGGACAGGGAGCGCCGATTTCTCAGTCGCGTAGCGATTGTCTGTTGATGTCAAATCGATTATCTGATTTTAGTTTCGCCATGAGAGTTTCTCGATTGTCTTATCGTCTGATTCAAGAAAACCTCGCGTGGGCTTTGCTTTATAATTTGATCGCAATTCCCGCAGCGGTAATAGGCTGGCTAGAGCCTTGGCATGCAGCCTTAGGTATGTCTCTAAGTTCTCTATTGGTGGTTTTGAATGGTCTCAGAGTCTTGCGTATGGAACCAGCAGTGATGTTGTTTCAAACAACGA
>CALKVB010000466.1 GCA_937996605.1 uncultured Oxalobacteraceae bacterium
GACACTCTTTCCCTACACGACGCTCTTCCGATCTGTTGATGGTGATCGATGCGGCCAAAGGTGTGGAAGAGCAAACTATCAAGTTGCTCAATGTCTGCCGTATGCGCAACACTCCTATCATTACCTTCGTCAACAAAATGGACCGCGAAACACGCGATCCCTTGGAGCTCCTAGACGAATTGGAATCTGTATTAAAAATTCAATGCGCTCCGGTCACTTGGCCGATCGGTATGGGTAAAACTTTCCGCGGTGTGTACCACATTCTCAAAGATGAAATTATGCTGTTCACTCCTGGTAGTGAACGCGCCGATCAAGAATTTGAAGTCGTTAAGGGCATTGATAATCCTCGCCTTGCCGAGTTATTCCCACTCGAAATCGAACAATTGAAAATGGAAGTCGAATTGGTACACGGCGCCTCACATCCATTCGATTTGGAGGCTGTTTTAGCCGGTACGCAAACCCCAGTCTTCTTTGGCTCTGCGATCAACAATTTCGGTGTCCGTGAAATCTTGAATGCGCTGTTGGACTGGGCGCCCGCACCACGCGGTCGCGATGCAACAGTGCGTGCAGTTGAACCTAATGAAGCACCTTTCTCTGGCTTCGTGTTTAAAATCCAAGCGAACATGGACCCAGCACATCGCGATCGTATCGCCTTCTTGCGCGTATGCTCTGGTCGCTTTGAACGCGGCATGAAGCTCAAGCATTTGCGTATCAACCGTGATATCAAAGTTTCTTCTGTGGTGACCTTCATGGCTTCTTCGCGCGAACAAGTAGAAGAGGCATACGCAGGTGACATCATTGGTTTGCCAAATCATGGCAACATGCAAATCGGCGATAGTTTCTCAGAAGGCGAACTCTTGCAATTCACTGGCATCCCTTACTTTGCGCCAGATTTCTTCCGCATTGCGCGCATTTTGAATCCTTTGAAAACCAAACAACTGCAAAAAGGCTTACAGCAATTGGGCGAAGAAGGTGCGGTGCAAGTATTTAAGCCCGTCGTTAGCAGTGATCTAATCTTAGGCGCGGTTGGTGTCTTACAGTTTGAAGTCGTCGCTAGTCGTCTCAAGAATGAATATGGCGTTGATGCCGTATTTGAAGGCACCAGCATTAGCAGTGCGCGCTGGGTGACTTGTGAAGATAAAAAAATGTTGGCCGATTTCGAGCGTTCCAGTGCTGGTGCTAACCTCGCCTACGACGCTGCAGGCAATCTCGCTTATTTAGCCAGCTCTGGTGTCAATTTACGTTTGACCCAAGAGCGTTGGCCAGACATCGTATTCCACGCTACACGTGAACATGCGGCGAAGTTAGATTAATACGCTATCGCATTTTCAAATGCCCAAATAAAAACGGACAGTCAATTTACACTGTCCGTTTTTTATAGCTTCAATCGCATAAGTGGAATTCCGGCCGACGTTCTTCCTGTTTCAACTATTCCAATTCTAAACGCATACGTTCAAATCGTATCGTCACACCATTGGGCATTGTATCGGCAACATCTTCTACTTTTTGAAATCCCAGGACCTGATAAAACGGCACACCCGGCAAGGTCGCCATCAATTCTAAACTTCGAAAGCCCTGCTCTCTGGCCGCCGCTCTACATGCATTAAAAACGGCGGTACCGACACCACGCCTAGCGGCTTCAGGAGCAATAAAGAAAGCGCGAATTCTTGCGGCGTCATGCGCTGGATCAAGAAACTCTGCACCTCCCATAGGACGCTGATCGCCCCCGTACAAAGTGCGACGGCGACTCCAACCTCCGCATCCCGCCAACTTGCCGTCGATCGTTGCAGTGAAATAACTTCCATCTTTGACCAGTGCGGTATCAACCCCAAAAACATACTGGATCGCAGCCTCAGTCTCCACCTCCGAATAAAAACCACGGCTCAACACGCGTGCTGATTCTTGTATGAGCTGGTTCAATGCTGGAACTTCTTCCATCGTACTAGGACGTACGAGCACCGGTGATGGCTTTGAAACCGACATGTCTACCTCTTCCTTCATCATGAGTAATAACAATACGAGCGAAAACCCATGATACACAGAATCGACATAAAAGAAAAACGCGCCGCAACCATAGTCACGACGCGTTCGTTCAAGCCTAGGTAATCGGCTTAAGCTGCTTTCTTAAATACGAGTTCGGCACCATCAACATCCACCATGATCACATCTTTAGGGCCAAACTTACCTTGAAGGATCAGTTTAGAAAGACTGTTCTCAATTTCTTGTTGAATCGCTCGTTTCAAAGGTCGTGCACCATATACCGGATCGAAGCCTGCCTCTGCGATCTTGAGCAAAGCTGCATCAGATACTTCCAATCCCATATCCATTTGTGCCAAACGTTTGCCCAGTGTTTGCAATTGGATCTTCGCGATGGCACCAATGTTCTTCGCATCGAGCGCATGGAACACCACGATTTCATCAATACGATTGATAAATTCGGGACGGAAATGTGACTTCACTTCCCCCATCACCGCCATCTTAATCACACTAGGTTCACTTCCTTCCATCGCTTGAATTTGGTGCGAGCCCAGATTTGAGGTCATCACGATCACGGTATTTTTGAAATCGACCGTACGACCTTGACCATCGGTCATGCGACCATCATCAAGCACTTGCAATAGAACATTGAAAACATCGTGATGGGCCTTTTCAACTTCATCGAGCAAAATCACACTATACGGTTTACGGCGCACAGCCTCCGTCAGATACCCGCCCTCCTCATATCCAACATAGCCGGGGGGCGCACCAATCAAACGCGCCACCGAGTGTTTCTCCATAAATTCGCTCATATCGATACGAATTAGCGATTCTTCCGTATCAAACATAAAGCCCGCTAATGCTTTGCAAAGCTCTGTCTTACCGACACCGGTTGGCCCCAAAAACAAGAAGGAACCATAAGGACGATTGGGGTCGCCAAGCCCAGCGCGTGAACGACGAATCGCATCCGACACCGCAGTAATGGCTTCATGTTGCCCCACTACCCGTTGATGCAAAGCGTCTTCCATTTGCAATAGCTTTTCACGTTCACCTTGCATCATGCGAGAAACAGGAATACCCGTGGCACGTGATACGATTTCGGCAATTTCCTCCGCTCCTACTTGAGTTCGCAACAATTTCGTCTTACCTTCGGCTGCTTCATTTTTCGCCGCTTGAATTTCGGCAGCCTTCAATTGCGCTTCTAACTCTGGTAGACGTCCATATTGCAATTGCGACATAGTTTGCCAATCACCTTTGCGTTTGGCATCGTCCATTTGCAAACGTATCTTTTCTATCTCTTCTTTGATATGTGTTGTGCCCTGCACCTGCGATTTTTCCGCTTTCCAAATTTCTTCCAAGTCAGCATATTCGCGCGACAAACTCTTAATCTCGTCCTCGATTAAAGATAATCGTTTTTTTGACCCTTCATCTTTCTCACGTTTGACCGCTTCTTTCTCGATCTTTAACTGAATCAAACGACGATCAAGCTTATCCATCACCTCAGGTTTTGAATCGATTTCGATCTTGATCTTGGCAGCCGCTTCATCGATCAAATCAATCGCTTTATCTGGTAAAAAACGGTCGGTGATATAGCGATGTGATAATTCAGCCGCCGCGACAATAGCAGGATCCGTAATATCGACTCCGTGATGGACTTCGTATTTCTCTTGCAAACCGCGCAAAATCGCAATCGTCGCCTCGACACTAGGTTCATCGACAATAATTTTTTGGAAGCGACGCTCCAAGGCAGCATCTTTTTCGATGTACTTACGATATTCGTCTAATGTGGTCGCACCAACGCAATGCAATTCACCGCGCGCCAACGCAGGCTTCAACATATTTCCGGCATCCATCGCGCCTTCAGCCTTACCAGCACCGACCATAATGTGAAGTTCGTCGATAAAGACGATGGTTTGCCCTTCATCCATCGCGATCTCTTTCAAGACCGCTTTCAGCCGCTCTTCAAACTCGCCTTTGTATTTGGCTCCGGCTACCAGCAGGCCCATGTCAAGCGAAATGACCTGCTTGGTTTTGAGGTTTTCGGGAACATCGCCCGAAACAATACGTTGGGCAAGTCCTTCTACAATGGCTGTTTTTCCAACGCCCGGCTCGCCGATTAGTATTGGATTGTTCTTTTTTCTTCTACTTAAAATTTGAGATACACGCTCAATTTCATTTTCTCTACCAACAATTGGATCTAAAGTTCCTTCTTCTGCAGCTTTGGTAACATCTCTACCAAAATTATCTAATACAGGAGTTTTAGATTTAGATGGGGCACCTGGTTTTTTAGAATCGCCTGCTCCTCCTTGTC
>CALKVB010000467.1 GCA_937996605.1 uncultured Oxalobacteraceae bacterium
CGTTCACTTATGATTTCTATTTCGGGAATACAGGCTTAATCGATGTCTTCAAACCGCAAGCGCGTACGTGGTTTTGGAATATCTACAAAGACTTAGCGCAACAAGGTGCGGCTGGTGTATGGGGCGACTTGGGCGAGCCTGAGGTGCACCCGAGCGCACTACAGCATGAAGGTGCGAGTGCCGATGAAGTCCACAATATTTACGGGCACGAATGGGCAAAACTGGTGGCGGAAGGCTATCGCAAAGATTTTCCGCAGCAGCGCCCGTTTATCTTGATGCGTGCAGGTTCTTCTGGTTCGCAACGTTTTGGTTTAATTCCTTGGTCGGGCGATGTGAATCGCACTTGGGGTGGTTTGCGTTCGCAAACTGAAATCGCCTTACAAATGGGCATGCAAGGTTTGGCCTATATGCATTCTGACTTAGGTGGATTTGCAGGCGCGAATCTCGACGATGAGTTGTATGCGCGTTGGTTGCAATATGGTGTGTTCCAACCGATTTTCCGCCCCCATGCACAAGAAGAAGTGCCAGCAGAACCGATCTTCCGTTCTGAACAAGCCAAGGCTTTGGCACGCCAAGCGATTGAATTGCGCTATCGTCTTTTGCCTTACAACTACACGCTGGCGTTTGAGAATAGCCAAACAGGCTTGCCTCTAATGCGTCCCGGCTTTTTTGCCGAGCCGGGCAATCCAGAGTTGTATAAAGACGCGAGCACCTACCTGTGGGGCCAAGACTTTTTGGTGCAGCCGGTGACAAGTCCAGGTCAAAAAACAGCGAGTGTACGTTTTCCTGCCGACAGTGCTTGGATTAATTTCTACAGAGGCCAACGTCATGCAGCCGCGACGCAAAGCCTAGAGCAATTGGAAGCGAGCCATATTCCAGTGTTCGTGCGTGCTGGTGCTTTCATTCCTATGGTGCCAGAACAAGCAAAGTTGCAAAGCACCCAATTTTATGATGGTAGCCAACTTGAGCTGCATTACTATCACGATGAAAGTGTCACCCATAGTAAGCGCCAATTGTATGAAGACGATGGTTTAACAGCCGATGCATGGGCGAAGGGGATGTATCGCTTGAGTGAGTTGACGGCAAAGGCGACTAAGGCCGTGGGAACTAAGCCTGCATCCCTGATCATCCATGTTCAGCAAAATCTCGGTAAAGCAGCATCGCAAGCACTGAAGCAAGAGCGACAAACTACGCTAGTGGTACATCAAATTGTCAACCAGCCTAAACAAGTGCTGCTCAATGGTGCGCCTGTGAAGATGGAGTGGGATGCGAAGCTGCAGCAAGTGAAAGTCAATTTCCACGAAAAAGCAGGTAGTAAAAACCAGTTAAAGCTGATGTGGTAAAGATTATTTTGGAAAAATTAGATAAATCGAAATAATCAGCAAGAAGGCAGGGAGTTGGTCGCGGTTTTCTTGTCATAGGGGGCGTCAGGCTTTACACTGCACGCTTTGTAAAATTCATTCTGGTAGATTGCTTCAATGAACCTGAAAAGCCTAGCTCAACAATTGGGGATCTCGGAAACGACGGTGAGTCGCGCCCTGAATGGTTACCCTGAAGTCAGCGAGCGTACTCGTCAACGTGTGCTGGCAGCCGCCGAAGAATTTGGTTATCGCCCCAATCCTATGGCGCGTAGTTTGGCTTCAGGCCGCACTAACGTCATCGGTATCATCCATCCGCTATTTCCTAATGATTTAGCCGACCCCATGTTTATGCAGATTGTTGGCGGTATGGTAGAAGCTTTAGAGTCACGCCAGATGGATCTCATCATGGCGCCAGTTTCACCGCTGCATGAGTTGCGTGCCTACGAACATATTGTCAAAGAGCGTCGCGTCGATGGCTTAATCGTCGGACGTACACACCTATACGATGAGCGCATTGCCTATTTGGCGAAACAGGGCCTGCCGTTTGTGGCGCATGGTCGTACTAGTGTCAATGAACCACACGCGTGGTTTGATTATGACAACGAAGCCGGCATGCGTATCGCGGTCGAACATTTGCTGGCGCATGGTCATCAGCGCATAGGTTTGATCAGTGCGCCACTCGACATGAATTTTGCCCGCCAACGTTTCGCCAGCTTCGGCAAAGCGCTCGACGCCGCAGGTCTTAAATCTGACCCACGCCACTTAATCGAGAACACCAATGACAGACGCAGCGGCTACTTGGCGATGCAAAAAATCTTGGCGAGTGATACCCCACCAAGTGCGGTCATCGTTGACAACCACATGTCAGGCGTAGGCGCCATGCGCGCCTTACTCGACGCCGGCGTCAAAATCGGTCAAGACATGTCCATCATCGTCTGGGGCAAAATGGAAGATTCACTCGCAGGCTACCATGTCACCACGATTGATCAACCGCATCCAGATTTGGCTGGCGCCAAGATGATAGAAATGCTGCTGGCCTTGCAAGCGGGTACACCGCCAGAACAATTGCAGGTGTTGTGGCAACCCGTGTTGATACCTGGCGAGACTGTGGGGCAGGTGAAACTCGGTTAGTTCATAAGACTGTATAGGAAAGTATGAAAAGCGAGCTTGGGCTCGCTTTTTTATTGCTTGTGAGCGTGGGGTTTTGTTCAACTTTCTTCTGTTTAATTTGCCTAGAAAATCAAAATGATAGGCGCGAGCATATTTATTTTTTCTGAATCCAGCTGTGAAGTTGAAGTCAATAAGAGAAATCAACTTCACTATATGCATTTTTATATAGCCGCGATTGACTTTGCGAGCATCTACGCATAGGCTTTGGTTTTTTATCATATAAAAATGACATTCCAATGCGAATACTAAATAAAATCCTTGTCGCAAGTAGCGTACTACTAATGTGTTCATGCGGCGGAGGCTCAAGTAGCGCTCCACAGACAGTTCCAGTAAACAATGTGTCGATCGCAACACCACCAAGTTTGGTGGGTATTTACGATGTCGATTACGGGCAATTTAAAGGTGTGTACACTTTTTTAGAGGATGGACGGTTCTCTGGCATGCATGGCACGACTACCATACTGGGGCATCCGCACGGGACCTTAGCTGCCAACAGTTCCGTCGATGATTTAAAGCCTATAACTTGGGTGAATTACGTGGTCGTTCAGTTCGGTCACGAGGAGTTAGGCGCTGTGTTTGGTCGTAGTCTAAAGGATGGCGTACTTTCTTTGAAAATCAGTAGTGCAGCGATGGGTGCTTTGACGGCGACGGTCAAAGAGCAAAAAACATGGGGGCCAAATTCTTCTAAAACACTGTATTTTGACCCTATTCCACTAAGTAGTCTGGCTGGAAACTATCTCGGTGATTCAGTTTCAATGGGGGCGAACACTGACCCTCAATATGTGCAAGATTTCACGCTCGATAAACAAGGCAGTTTCCGATTTTCATGGGCTAGTTGTAGTTTTCAGGGAACCATAAGACAACATGGCAATACGGGCGTTTTTGATGCCTCGGTGGTACCTAGCGGTGATAATTGTAAATACAGAAACGTACTGAATGGGATCGCTATTCCGCTTTCCTTTATCAACAATAAAGCGGTGCTTTCGTTTCAGTTAGATAGTTTAGATCGCTTGCAATCTCTGTCCTTACTAATGCAAGCGAATTAAATTTCGTCCTTCTGAGGATATCGGTGGCTAGTAAAAAGTTGTCGACTGCTTTAAATAAGATTTTTAGCGAAATTCGAATTTCTATCCCTGTTCTGTTAGGGTGATGTCTTTGCACAGAATGGTAAATGCGTCGTAGGATTTCAAATCGGCCGTTTCGATAGGTGAATTGGAAGTTTCTCTTTCCTCCTACGAGTGATTGGAAATCGCCACGTTTTGTTTTTCACTGAACGATACGGCACGGCGCACAAAAGAGTCAAAATAAAACGAGAGAATGTCGATGCAAAATGAAATTGATCATAATAATAGCGCGCAGCAAGAGTTTCAGTCAGCGCTGCGATTAACAAACTTGAGCAAACAATTTGATCGACCTGCGGTTGATCGATTGAACTTAAATATTAAGCGTGGCGAATTTTATGCCTTACTTGGCCCAAATGGCGCAGGTAAATCTACCACGCTTAGAATGATCGCAGGCTTGTTGCTACCAGATTCAGGTTCGATCGAGATTCTGGGTGTTGATCTTACCAAGGATCCTGCGGCAGCGAAACGTCGACTTGCTTATTTGCCAGACGATCCTATGCTCTACAACAAGCTTAAGCCTTTCGAATATCTCGAGTTTGTCGCAGGATTGTGGGGTATAGAACCAGAGATTGCACAAGACAGAGCAAGGCGTTTATTAGAACTGTTAGATTTGCTTAAACACTCGCACGAATTGACTGAAGGTTTTTCTCGTGGGATGAAGCAAAAGTTAGCCTTGGCGGGAGCTTTGATACACGAACCCGAGTTAATTATTTTGGATGAGCCACTGACAGGGCTTGATGTTGCGGCAGGCCGGCAGGTGAAAGATCTTTTGTTGGAACACGTCAAGCGTGGTGGTACGGTGATCTTGACGACGCATATTCTTGATGTTGCAGAACGCTTGGCCGAACGTATCGGGATCATTCAAAACGGCAAATTGCTGGTGGAGGGAAGTCTGACTGAGCTGCGCGAACAAAGCCGTCAGGGTTCTAAGTCATTGGAAGATCTCTTCCTCGAACTGACGGAGAGCGCGAGATGAGTTCTGATGCGCCTGACACCTCGCAATTAAAGAATAGCGCCACGTCTATTTTTAAGGTCGGCAGCTTTTTATGGTTGTTGCGCCATGAGTTACGTTTGTATTTCTATGAAAAGAGCAGTAGCAAGCCAAATAAAAAGACGTCATCGCGGCGCGGTCTAAGTGCCACATCGATCCTTGGGATTGGCATCATACAAGTCCTACTGCATATTGCGGCGTGGGCGATTCTGCGCCTGATTCCTGCGGGGGCTGAGCACTATCCTGCAAAGCTCACTATTATCTTGGGGATTGTGCTGTATGGTCTATTTACCTTGTTACTGTCGACTGCTCTTAGTCGTAGTGTCTCTGCATTGTTTGAACGTGGAGATTTGGATTTATTGTTGTCATCACCGATTCCGTCAAAGACCATATTCGAAGTGCGCATCATAGGTATTGCTACCGGTGTAAGCCTGGTCTTTTTATTTTTTTTCAGCCCATTTGCTCACGTAGGGCTCGTTTTGGGACAGTTGCATTGGTTGAGTATTTATCCAAGCCTCTTTTCTTTGTCTTTAATCAGTGCTGCATTGGCGATGTGGATGACCTTGAGTTTGGTACGTTGGATAGGCGTTCGAAAAACACGCGTCGTCGCGCAGCTATTGAGTGCGCTGGTGGGTGCGGTTTTCTTTCTATTTTCGCAGTTATGGGGGAATCTTGGAAAGTCTGTACGGGATGGCATGGCAAGCAAACTGCTCCCATTATTCGAAGAGGGCGGTGTCTTGAGTCCTGAGAGTTGGTTGTGGTTGCCAAGTAAGGCGCTGCTAGGATCTCCCCTGGCGCTCTTGATATTAGCGGCGATTGCAGCGCTCAGTTTTGTTTTGGTTTCACGTCGCTTACATCGTTTCTTTGTGATTGGTGTGCAGCAAAGTTCGGCCGCAGTTGGACCAAAATCCGATGCAGCAGCATTGCGGGATTCAGGTCAGCATAAGCAATTTACAAAAGGTCTGTTTCGAAATGTGATCCTGAAAGAATGGCGAATCATTGCGCGCGATCCCCAATTGATTTCACAAGTTGGTTTGCAGATTCTATATATGCTCCCGCTATTTTTTGTAATTTTCCGAAAGGGCGATTTCGCCCCGAGTGCGGCGGCGGGAATGACGATGTTGGCTGCTTTGTTGGCGTCGTCCTTAATTTGGATCATGATTTGCGGCGAACAAGCTGCAGATTTGTTAGTGACATCACCTTCATCTACAAAGACCATACGTAGGGCGAAAGTGATCGCGGCCAGCAGTCCGGCTCTGTTGTT
>CALKVB010000468.1 GCA_937996605.1 uncultured Oxalobacteraceae bacterium
CGCCGTGCTGACACTGCCGATGGTGATGCCGCCGACGGTGCTCGGCTATTACCTGCTGGTGCTACTCGGCAAAAAAAGTTGGATAGGGGCTTTCCTATTTGAGCACTTTGGCATCAACCTCATTTTCACTTGGCAAGCGGCGACCATCGCCGCTGCGATCGTCGCTTTCCCGCTCATCCTCAAACCAGCACGCGCTGCATTTGAGAACATTGACTATCAACTAGAACAAGCGGCACGCAGCCTCGGTCTTACTGAAACAGCGATTTTCTTCCGTGTGACACTACCTCTAGCTTGGCGCGGCATTTTGGCTGGCGTCTTACTTGGCTTCGCTCGTGCCCTCGGTGAATTTGGTGCCACTTTAATGGTCGCCGGCAGCATCCCGGGGAAAACACAAACCTTGGCCATCGCCATCTATGAAGCGGTACAGGCTGGTGACGATGCATTGGCCAACACTATGGTGCTGATGGCATCCATCGTCTGCATTCTCATCCTTATGTCAGCGAATAAGCTTGCTCCTGGACGCAATGCAAATCTAAGTCATCGAACCTAAATTTACGCACCCAATTTCTGACGGCAAACACGATGGAATTCGATCTACACTTGGTCAAAAATCTCAACAGCGCGCAAGGCCAATTTAGGCTCGATGTGCGTCTACAAACCGAGGCGAAACGTCTTGTCATATTCGGTGAATCTGGTTCGGGAAAGACGCTCTGTTTGCAAGCAATTGCTGGCCTCACCAAACTTGATGATGGGCATATTCGGGTCGGCGGTCGCACCCTATTCCAACAAACCATCAACAACGAAGCAGAAGCGAAACAGGGAATTTTCATCACGCCACAAGAACGTGCTTTTGCCTATGTCGCCCAAGATTACGCCCTTTTTCCGCATCTAAACGTACAACAAAATATCGCCTTCGGCCTACAACGTGGATGGCGTAACCCACATCAACAAACAATACTGCCTGAGGTAGAACAATGGCTGAGGCGCATGGAACTGAGCAGCGTTGCACATCACTTTCCGCATCAACTCTCAGGAGGACAAAGACAAAGAACCGCCATCGCCCGCGCGCTTATCACCAAACCGAACGCATTACTACTTGATGAACCTTTCGCAGCACTCGATACCGCACTCAAACACAGAATGCGCGAAGAGTTGATGCAACTGCATAGTAGCCTGGATATTCCTATGATCTTAATAAGCCATGACGAACGTGACGTCGAGCTTTTTGGTGATGAGGTGCTGCACATTCATCAAGGCAAGCGAGTACAAGCATGACAGTCAAAACCGAAAAGACAACTATCAAGAAAAAAGCGCTATCGACAGCTATTGTGCCGACAACACCATCGGATGAAATTCAATTACAGGCCGACGTCTGGCTACAAGTGAATGGTGAAAAATTCGGCGGCACGCAACGTATAGCCTTACTCGCGGCAGTAGCTGAATGCGGCTCGATTACGCAAGCGGCCAAAAATATCAACATGAGTTACAAAGCCGCCTGGGATGCGATTGAGCAAATGAATAATCTCGCAGGCGAACCGCTACTAGAACGCGCCTCTGGCGGCAAAGGTGGCGGTGGCACTCATCTCACGGCACGCGGCCAACAATTGGTTGAGAATTTTAAACTCATCGAGCGCGAACATCTCGCCTACATCACTCGTCTCAATCAACTTGCTACAGGCCTCGCCGATGAAATGCTCTTGATCAAAAAGATGAATATGAAAACCAGCATACGCAATCAATATCGCGGCATCGTTAGCCGCATCAAAACGGGGGCGGTCAACGATGAAATCGACATCCAAATCGCGGGCAAACAACCCCTAGTCGCCATCATCACCCACGACAGCACCGAAGAACTCGCACTCTCGGTAGGGGCAGAAGTATTCGCCCTAGTCAGCGCCTCATCGGTGATTCTAATGGCCGAAAACGAAGAAGCCAAACTCTCCGCCCGCAACCGCCTCACCGGCAAAATCACGCGCATCCAAATCGGCGCAGTCAACACCGACATCAGCATCGCGCTACCCGGCGGTGCGGTCTTATCGGCCGTGATTACCAATGAAAGTTGCGAGGAGATGGGGCTCAAGAAAGGAATGAAAGTGACCGGATTATTTAAAGCTTCTGCAGTGATTTTGGGGGTGCCGGCTTGAAGACGTTCTTCCATTTATTTCTTGATTTGTAAGGTCTGCAATGCCATTTTCCATTAAGATCCTGACTTCGTCCTTAACATTTAACCAAACTCGATTGCGTCTAAAAAGTCGTATCACTTTTTCATCTGCGATCTCACAAGTCGCAGGCATCTAGGAATATTTCCATCCTCTCGCAGGGGTAAATGTTTTTCCGACGCTCATATTAAGCAAGCTAAAAAGGGATAGCGCTTGGTCTGCAGAGTTGATCGAAATAACGCCACTCCTAAACCTATAGTTTGAAAATAATTTTGAGCCAGAAGCAGATGCAATAAATGAACAAAGAGTTGAGAAATTTTTAGAGCGATGAAGTTCCGGCAATT
>CALKVB010000469.1 GCA_937996605.1 uncultured Oxalobacteraceae bacterium
TGTGCTCTTCCGATCTACTCTTTGAATGCGAAGTCGAACAACTCACGACCCAAAATCGTTTCACGCAAAATGTGCAAGCCAGCAGCTGGCTTAGCGTAAGCATTCGGACCGAATTGCAATAAAGACTCAGAGTTGGTCATGATAGGCACTTGATTTTGACTCTTCATGTAGTCAACGATGCCGCGAGGCTCACCACGTGTGCCAGGATAGTTTTCTTCCCATGCTTGTTCTGCCAAGCTTTGTACGAAGGAGTTCAAACCTTCGTCCATCCATGTCCATTGACGCTCGTCAGAGTTGACGATCATCGGGAAGTAGTTGTGGCCAACTTCATGAATAATCACGCTGATCAAACCGTACTTAGTGCGTTTGGAATAGGTCAACTCGCCAGTCTTCTTATCTTTAGTCGGACGACCGCCATTGAAAGACAACATAGGATATTCCATACCACCTTGAGGACCATTCACCGATTGAGCGATCGGATATGGGTAATCAAGTGAGAACTTATTGTATTGCTCGATTGTATGGATAATCGCTTGCGTTGAATATTGACCCCACAATGGATTCGCTTCTTTTGGATAGAAGGACATCGCTAAGCCTGAGCTTGTGCCGGTCTTATAGCCTTGTGCATCCCAGATGTATTTGCGAGAAGAAGCCCATGCGAAGTCGCGCACATTCTTGGCTTTGAAGTGCCAAGTTTTGGAAGTAGTTGCGCGAGTTTTCTCCGCCTCTTCCGCTTCTTTTTGGGTCACGATGACCACCGGTGTTTTGGCGGTGCGCGCTTGTTTCAAACGTTCACGTTGCGTTGCCGTCAACACGTTTTCAGCATTTGCCAATTCGCCTGTGGCGGAAACCACGTGGTCGCTTGGGACTGTCAATTGTACGTCGTAGTCACCAAATTCTAATGTGAACTCACCAGAGCCGAGGAATTGTTTATGTTGCCAACCGTAGACATCGTAGTAAGCGGCCATACGTGGGAACCATTGAGCGATTTCAAAGATATCGTTTTTATCTTCTTTAAAGTGCTCATAGCCATCACGACCACCGAGCAATTTACCATTGCCAATGTTGTAGCTCCAGTCAATATTGAAGACAAACTTGGCACCTGGTTTTAACGGTGTTGGTAAATCAATGCGCATCATAGTGCGATTGATTACATGTTTTAAGGTTTGACCATCTGCACCTTTAACGGCCGCAATTTTGAAGCCGCCATCAAATGATTCGCGTTCATTCAAAATACTCATTGCTTGGAAACTCACCGAA
This sequence comes from uncultured Oxalobacteraceae bacterium, assembly GCA_937996605.1. Lineage (GTDB taxonomy): Bacteria > Pseudomonadota > Gammaproteobacteria > Burkholderiales > Burkholderiaceae_D > Undibacterium. Next base: position 1,261 of record CALKVB010000469.1, read on the forward strand.
TTAGGATTTTTCCAGGCATCACGAGAAGGCAAGGTGCGCGTTTTGTTGGCATCAGAATCTGCACGGAAGATGTTTTGATCCAACTGTATCCACAAGTAATTCAAGGTGTCTGGTGAATTGTTGTGGTAAGTGATAGTTTCTGCGCCCGTGATGGCACGTTTCGATTCGTCAAGGCTAGCGCGAATCACGTAGTCAGCACGTTGTTGCCAATATTCATGGCCGGGCGCGCCAGATGCGGTACGGACTGAAGTTGGGGTGGGCAAAAGTTCGCCTAGCTGGGCGAACTTGTCTTCATACTTGTCTGCGGCGAAAGCAGACATGCTCATGCACAAAAGTGCAATGGAAACAGGCAAACGCATTGTGTTTACTCCAAGAAGTGGAAAGGGCGGAAAATTGATATTCTTGCTGAGATGAAATTTTCACCGAGCTTGGAAGTATTTCTGCTGGAAAAGTTCCATGAGCTGATCAAAAAACCTCTCAAAACCGATGAAATTAAGTAATTACACAAAAAAACCACGCAAAAACGGTTTTGCTTGAGTTGCTTATTTGCATCGATTATATTTGTTGCACAATTTCAATACTTTCCCGATACGGTTAATTTAGTGTGGAGTCGCATGACTGGGGAGTGGCAAGCTGCGATTTCCATCTCAAAATTGTTTTTTACTCATTTTAGGAGCAGTGGCATGACATTCGCGAAGTTATCCGTTGGCACTAGCCTGAAAACACTGTGTGCATTATTGGCTACGCTGACTATGCAAGTGCATGCTCAGGATGCGAGTAAAGTAGAACCGATCGCCACAGATAGACCAGATTTTGTTGAGTCGGGACAGGTAGTGGGACGTGGTCGGTTTCAGTTCGAAACCGGTATCAGCTATGACAGAAGTAAGCAAGATGGGGTTAAAACTACCACCTTTTCGAGCCCCGCTTTGTTTCGTTTTGGTATGGGTGAGACTTGGGAATTACGCCTAGAAACCGATGGCTTCGTTCGCAGTAAAACTCAGCCAGTTGGATTAGCTTCGTTTTCCGACAACGGCTTTGCAGACATTTCTCTGGGAACCAAATGGCAGATGCAAGACAGTGACGAAGCGACAGGGCGTCCAGCAATCGCTTGGTTATTGCATGCTGATGTAGACAGTGGATCAGCTGCATTTCGTGGCCAAGGTGTGCGTCCCTCATTACGGATGGTCGCCGAATGGGAGTTACCAGGTGATGTGTCTGTAGGTTTAATGCCAGGTATCGTTTTGGAGAAAAATAACCTTGGCAAGCGTTACAACATGGGGATTTTGGCGATTACGGCGAGTCGACCGTTAGCGCAAGATTGGCGCGGATTTATTGAACTGTCAGGCCAACAAATTCGATCAAAGGCGAATGGTGGCAATGTCAGTACTTTTGATATGGGGCTCAGTCATTTGATATCGAATGATATTCAGGTCGATGCCTGGATCTCAAAAGGTTTGACTAAAGCAGCATCGAGCGTCGCAGCCGGAATAGGGTTTGCGATTCGTTTTTGATACTTTTCTGACATACCAAAGCAAGCCTGCATCAGCAACAGTATCGTAATTCTGTTGTACTGAGCCAAGATGTGGCTGTAGCGCTGCATTTCGTCCTGATTGTCGACTTTTGCGGGTCTGATAAAAGGGAAAAGAGCCCAATATTCAGTAAAATGAGAAGCTTTCCGCCACATAGGCATCATGCTTTTATGTGGCGCCGCATGGTTTTGTCATTCGGTGTTCTTATTCTGGATTTGCTCGCATGTTTAAACAAATAAAACAAACTCTATTCGGCCATACTTCAGAAGACAGGCTGGATGAAGATAGCGCAAACGCTGAACACAGCGGCCCAGATTTGCGCCGCATGAGTTTTCGCAAGATTGATGAAAAAGCGTCTGATTCAATCGCCCTGACTTCAATTACCAATACTTCAAACACCGATACTTCAAATTCAGATACATTGACGCCGCTCGAGAATTCGACCACTTTGAATAAGAACGGTGAGAGTGTGTTGGACCAAATTGATAAAGAATGGGAGCTGCAACAGGCTGCTTATGCACGCGCAAAGATCGAAAGAGATATGTTGATTGATGCGAATACGAAAGCGGAGTTTGAGCAAGACTTATTATACAAAGTCCGCACCCGTTTACTGGCTGAGAAGCAGGCTGAGAAGTTAGCAAAACAACGATTCGAGAGCGAGCAAAACGCATTAAATTTGGCGAAAGAAAGGCAGGAAGCTGAGGCAGCCTTGAATGGTGTTGAGAGTTCAAGAGTGGAGCTGGAAGAAAAAGCGCTGTTGGCTGCAAAAGAACTGTTAGAGATTGAGACTAAGGCAAAGAATAAAGCCGAAGCCCATTTGGCTGCCACGCAGCGAGCTGAAAAGACAGCAATTGAGCGAAAGGAGCTCGAACAGCAGGGGGCGGTCTTAGCACGTCAAAGACAAGAAGCCGAAACGGCACTTATCGCTGCAGCAAAGAGCAGGGCACAAGTGGAACAAGAGGCCCTTAGCGCAGCGAGCGTACGCGAGGAAGAGGAAAAAAAGCTGCTCGATGCTTGTGTTCAACGGCAACAAGAGGAGGCAGAGGCTCAGCGGATTTCTGAAGCGAGGCAGTTGGCGGAAACTAATTCAGTTGCAATGGCAAATGAGCGCCTGCAGAAAGAGCGTGAGGCCCAACAGTTAGTGCGCCAGCGAGAGCAGGAGGCGGAAGCGGAAATTCAGCAAAAGAACATCGCAATCGAAGCCGAGAATGCTCTGATTAAGGCGGCAAAGTTAACCATCGCAATGGAGCAGGAAGCAAAGATCAAAGCAACCGAACGACTTGTGGTGAGCCGCCTTGCTGAGCAGCGGGTGCAGGAGCGCATGGCTGCGCAGAACGAGGCAGCTCAATTATTGCACGATAAGATGCAACTGGAAACTGAGTTGATGGAAGCTGCGGTTGCTTTATCCATGGCAGAAGATGAGGCAGAACGAAAGGCAAAAGAGCAACTGATGCTCGAAGAACTTGCGACTCAGCGCGCCCAAGAACGTGCTATGGCAGATGAGGAAGCAACGATACAAACGGCACGTAGACAGGCGGCAGAGCGAGATTTGTTAAAGCAAGTACAGACTCGCAAGCTCGCCGAAAAGACCGCGGCGGATGCTGCTGCAGTTCGTTTAGCGCAAGAGAAGGAATTAGAGCGTTTGCAAGAACAGCGTTTGCAGGAAGAATTGGAAGCAGAACAATTAGTGCGCCAAAGGCAGCTTGATGATGCTGAGGTATTGAAAACAGAACAGCTCAGACTGCAACAAGAACAATCTTTGATTGAGGCTGCTAAATCTCTAGCGAAAGCGGAGGCTGAAGCGGAAGTGGTGGCCAGAGAACGTGTTGCTGCCACCATCGCTGCACAGCAAAAAATGCTGGAAAGACAGCAAGCCGAAGCGAACGCTCAACGTTTGCATGAGCAGCGAGTATTGACCGATGGTGAACTTGCCGATGCTCTAAGAAGTGAATTGAACTTAGCAGCACAACTTGAGCAACAATTGCAAGAACAACTCAGAACCGAACAAGAAACCCGAGATCAGCTAGAGAAATTACAACGCGATGAACAAGAAAAAATTGAACATTTGCAGCGTAAATCGCATTTGGAAACTTCGCTTCAGCAAATGCGATCGGAGCTTATAGAACAAGAAAAGCGATTGCAGGAATTACAGTCTCAGCGTGTGGAATTGGAGCAGCAGCTAGGCTTAAATGATACAGAGTTTGAAGTTGCACTGGCGCGAGCAGAAACTGAGAAGCAACAATTGGCTCAAGCGCATCTTCAGATCGCTGCAGAGAAAGAGCATCTGCAAAAAACGAAGGCCAAATTGAGTGCCGAAAAAGAAGCTATTGTGATCGCTCGTCAGAAAATGCAGAGAGAGCAAGAAGCCCAGTCTTTGGCGCAAGAACGACTGGCAGCGGAACAAGATTTAATTGAACAAGAACGTGCGAAATTACAGGCACTTGAAGAGTTGAATCTCAGTGAAGAACGTCGACGTGATCTCCAACAACAGGCGGAATTTGCGGAAGCAGAACGTATTCGGCTACAAGAGCAAAGAACGCATAGCGAGGCTGAAGCGGCAAGGAGACAACAACTCGAGCGTCAATTGCCACTGGATATGAATGATGAATTGGGAAATCAGTTAAATTCCCAAGTTGATGTTGGGCTGCGCGAGTCGTCGGCAACTAGCTTAGCGATCTTGCGCTACGACACCAAAGATGACTTCGAACTTTATCTTGAAACTGCAAATCGAAAACGTGCGAGATCAAACGCATTGATCGCGGTGATAGTTATCTTAGTTTCAGCAGCATTACTTGGCTACTACTGGTGGCAAAACAGGAACAATGTCAATGCAAGCGCAACCATAAAACCTGCTTCCAGCGCTACCGCCCAAGATGGTACGAAGTCGAAGCCGAGCGTGGCGCCGCAATTATTTGAGCTCAAACTCGATAAGAGTTTTGAAAAAATGCCTGAGCAATAAAGGCTTCATTCAGTGCTTAGGAGTGCTCGATCAGTGAAGGCACTCGGTAGCAACTCTGCGCTTGAAGTCTGATATTGTTCGCCTTTAAGATTGCCGAGAATAATGCTGAGTTGGTTTCCTCCTAACTCTAGGATGACCTGACGACACGCTCCGCATGGGGTAATTGGGGAGTCGGTATCGGCAATGACCGCAAGTGCCACAAAATCGCGTGGCGAATATCCTGCTGCTATCGCGGCGAAGAGAGCGGTTCGTTCAGCGCAATTGCAAAGACTATATGCCGCGTTCTCAATATTGCATCCATCGAAGACACGAGCATCTTTGGTCAGAAGCGCAGCACCTACTTTAAACTTTGAATAAGGAGCGTAAGCCTTAGTACGGGCGTTTTTCGCGTATTCGAGTAAATCAACATGGTTCATTGGTTTGCCACTCAGAAAGTGAAGAGGGGGAGCAATGATACACCGCGAGTGAACTTATGCAGCGAAATTCACGTGAATCATGTTGATGCGTCAAATCAAGCCTGTACTAATGTGGTTAATGAGACTCTGTGAGTGAGTCACGAATTAAGTTCTGACGGTATCCGAGTCGACGCTTATAGTTGAGACTGTTGTTTTTCCACTCGACATAACGTTGACTGGTTTTTTCAAACTTGACCTGCTCTTCTGCGATCAAGGCTTTTAGTGCGGCATCGATGGAGGCTTGCCGATTGTGGCTAAAGTTATTTTTTATCGGTATAAGTTTGTTTAGGTTTGCATTCCAAGAGTTGTGGCAATCGATCCATCGATTAATGGTGGCGATCGTTTTTGCCTCTGATTCAGGTGTTGTTGAGATAAACGGTATATCAGGTACAGGGCAGGTTTTGATCTCATAAGTGTATTTGATCGTATCGAGATCCGAAGTTTGTGTGCGTGGCAGATTCTCTGGGATGTAAGTGTTGCTTGAAGGAGCCGATTTTCTGGGAGAGTCTTCTTCTAAAAATTGTAGATTTGTATACGCGCTCTGCTGAACTGTTGTTGCATCATTAGAATGATATCTGACGAACGGAAATAAGCTCACCGCTACGCAGCTGACTAACCCAAACAGGATAATTTGTTTGAGTGTTGAGAGCGGCGCTTGAGTGTTTGGCTTAAAAGTTCTCATAGCTCATACTTGGAGCGAAATTGTTGTTAGATCCAGTGAATAACACTACCGAAAGTTGCAGCTTAAAAAGCGTGTAACTTCATATCTACTCGAGTCTCAGTATTAATTTTGACGAGCTGAGGATCGTGCATAATCGCCATTTCGGGATCAACACCGCCAGTGAATGCGACGCGTTTGAGCGAGACCCAGTCGCGCGAACGTGCTCCTCTGAAATATTCACGGGTCCGCGTTTCCCAAGTGCGTTTTTCCATCGTAAAGTCATCGGCGATCATGTTTGCCGTCAAGCGTATCATCGCTAAGGCTCGCATGCTGCGATTAATCGACTTCTCAACTTCTTCGTTTGTCATTAGACGTAAGATATCGTTGGGAATTTGCTGATCTAAATTTCTACTTGTGTTTAGACGCTCGCCATACTTATTGAAACATGCAGCAAATTCGTTGATTTGATTGATCATGTTTTCTATATCGACACTATTATGTGCGGCGGTGCTAAAGTCAGGGCGACTACAATTCATTTCTGCGAACTTAAAACCTTTGCCGTCGAATTCATTGGCAAAGAAGTTAATTTCACTTTGATGTTTCTCTCGTTCGGAAATTAAGTTCAAAAACTTCTCAGCATTGATGGCTCCATTTGCCGCTGCTTTTTTGAACCATTCTTCTGCTAACTTAGGATTGCTTGCGACGCCAGCGCCGTACCAATACATTTCTCCAAGAGCAAGCTGCGCCTCAACACTACCTTGCTCGGCAAGTATTTGGTACAGGCTCGTGGCGCGACTAAACTCTTTTTTTCCACGCAAGCGATTAGCCTCAGTGAGATCGTCGATACTAATCTTGTCTTTTTGCTCGAGTGCGGGGTGTTTCGGATAATTGCTATCGCTTTCAATTACAGCCGCTGCAGTTTGGATTGACTCGCGAGGCTTGAGATCTGCGCGAACATTGGCGTGCACGATCGTGTTTTGTTTTGGACTTTGTATCGATGCGATTTTCACCTCATGGGCAAAGTTACTTACTTTTTTCACCGCAGCATGCATTTGCGGTGCGATTTTTTCAAAGCTAACGATGATGCTTGGTGTTGCATACACCATGGCAATTAGACCGATAAAGAGAGAACCATATTTGAAGGCAATGGATGTTCTACTTTGCGGAATTGCTGCTTGTGCCAATAGTTCGTGGTCAAGTAAGCTGGTGATACGCTTGAGCAGTGGCGAACCTTGGCGTGACATTGCTAGTGCAAGTGTTGGTGCTTCTTTCGCTTTAAATACGCGGGCACAAGCATATAATGCTTCTGCTAATTCTTGTGGTTTCCCCGAGCTATTCGCTGCAGTTTCATCGCATGCAAGTTCTGCGAGGAGTTCCAATTTGTGGATTGCGAGACGATGTAATGGTTGGAAAAAACATATTCTCGACAGTAGTTGCATGCCAACTCGCCATGCTGGATCTCGTCTTAAGACATGTGCTACTTCGTGCGCCAGCATTGCGTCACGTTGATCTTCAGTGAGCGTGGTGAAAGCCCAGCGCGGTATGCAAATGGTGTTGTCAGGTGTGACGAATGGGCTATTCCATTGGTCATTTACTTTGAGTTGAATCCGGGTTTGATCATGCTCAGACATGCGGTTCATGACGCGTTTGATGGTTGCCATGTCTGCATCAGGAAAGTAGGCCGCGAGGCGATTTAAATAACGCGCAGAGCGATAGGTAACGATACATGCAAACACGGCGATACATGCCCAAATCACGACGAGATAAGAGGTGATTTCTCTCACATGATTTGGTAGTTCAATCTCGACGGTCGATTGTTTTGCCAAGCTATCATCGTACGACTTTGAGCCAATTTCTTTGCCGAACGCGGCTTGGTGCTGGTTTCCCTCCTTAGTATTGATTGCTTGATTGACTAAGTTTTCTGGAAGTGGGTAGCGTAAGTGAGGAATCTCGCCAGCATAATTTTCAACGCCCAGATTTTTCGAGTTATGTGCAATAAGTTGGTCTTGATGAGAGGAATTGCTGGCGCCCAGCCATAATTGAGTGCTAGTTGTGAGCAATGCGCCAAATAATGCGAAGCGCCATACAAGTTCGGCATTGCGCGTCTTTTTTAGCAGTCCAGCACGATCAAGGAGTAAAGCAAATACGATCAATGCACTGCTGTGCACGAGATAGGTAAACGCCCAAACTAGTACCACAGGAGAAAATTGATCAAGCACGATTCTTTCCTTTTCGCTCTAAGAGATTGCGTATTTTTTCGAGATCGTCATTGTCGATCTCGTCTTCTTTCACAAGATGACTCAATAGCGCGCTTGTATTTCCCATAAACAAAGTGGAGACCAGATCTGAAACCATCGATTTTTGTACTTGGTCTTCTGATAGCAGCGCTCGATAACATAGTTGGCGGCCGTCTCGACTCACCTCGACAAAACCTCGTTTTTCTAAGCGTGTTAACAAAGTTGCGATGGTGGTGTGGGCCAGCGGTCTACTGGCGCGAACTGCCTCAACAACCTCGGTCGTTGAAGAGTTTGGTTTATGCCAAAGTGCACGCATAATTGCCAACTGTAAGTCGCTCAGTGAAACTTTGCTATTGTCGTCTTCCACGATCTCATCCCTATCAACTTATTATGATTTTTAATACTACATATGTAGTACGACAAATGTAGTTTAAGCCTAGACTCTTGTCAACACACTCACTCTGCTGCACAGCAGCAATGGATCAGCAATACACCCGAAATTAAGTTTCCCCCAGTAAAAATTCCCAGGCTTTGAATTATCTTGAGCGTAGATTTTCTGGTGAATGTCGCGAATCGGCTGCAAACCGATTTCAATTGAGTACAAAAACCGATGATTATTTTTTCGCGTGAATTAGGCGGTCGTTTTTTCTGAAGAAAAAGTAATTTTCTGTAGTCTGCGTAAAAGCAACATATATATCGTTACGCTTTACCTCACCCTTGCTGAATTAGCCTGAATCGATAAAGCTCATTAGTGAGCTTAGAGTAGTTCAAATTTGAGTATCTCTTCCGAAATTGATGCTGGTTTGAGCGATGAGCGAAGCGTGAACACAAATTCACGAACTTTGCCTATTGCGTCTAAAGTGTTATGGGATACTTGTATTTGTTAGCAGCAATTGCGAGCAGTAATTTGTTCACAGCAAATATGATCGACCTAAGTTTACGATTTACTGACTTTGTTGCTACCTACAGGGGGGAATAAAGGTCTTTGTCGGATCAAGATTTGATCCTTAGCCCTTCATGATTTGAACCCTGATGGAGGGGAGAATAAGGCTGATGATGCGATCAAGATCTACAGTTGAACTGCCAGAGGTACCTAATCGGATTCTTAATATTAGCAACCGAATGCTGCACTTTTTTAATTTTGGGCAGTCTTGCTAAGCGAGGGAGGAAAAGCCTCAAATTTCATCCAACCTGAACGAAAGAAAATCAAGCTAGAAATTGCCTAAGGCGATCACTCCAGCGGCGATACATAAGGCACCGAGTACGCGTTGTAGACGATCGCCTTCATCCAGTAAATGCCCACCGATGATGGCTGCGAATAACATAGAAACCTCTCGGGCTGGGGCGACATGACTCAATGGCGCCATCTGCATGGCATATAGCACCAGCACGTAAGACACTGGACTAATGCCACCGACAACTAAGGCATACTTCCATTCCTTTTTCCAAGAGAGCAGGGTTTGCTGGCGATCGCGCAACATTGCTGGCATTAAGAATGCGATGCGCGCGAAATTGCCAAAGTAGTCAACGAGGATAGGTGACAACACGAGGATTTTGACAGCGTAACCATCTAATACCGTATAAGCGGCAATGAAGACGCCAGTGAAGATGCCGTAAAAGATGCCTCTTTTTATTCGAATTTGTCGGTCACTTTCTACAGTCGACTGGCGTAAAGAATGGATTAATTTGGGGCCGCCAGCAATCAGAAAGACACCTGCGACTACCGCAAAAATTCCCACAGTACCCAAGACAGAAAGATGTTCATTGAAAAATAGAATCGCGATGGTCGAAGAGAGTAGTGGGCCAGATCCACGTGCGAGCGGGTAGACCACGGTAAGGTCAGCTTTTCGATAGCCACGTAGAAGAACAATGAAATACAGAACATGTAGTGCACCGCTCAAGCAAATGAATAACCATTCGATTCTTCCCCAATGAGGAACAATGTCCCAACCGACATATAGCCCTACGGGAGCCCACAGCACTGCCATGATCAACGCCGTGAGACCGGCAAATCGAACGTCGCCTCCTGCTTTCTTGGCGGCGATATTCCAAAGCGCATGAATTAATCCGGCGAGTATAACGAGTAGGAAGGCGGTGTGTGACACGGAGGATGCTTCTTTGTAAAAGCTCTCAGTGTACCAAGTTTCGTTCTTTTGCATCGGGCGAAAAAAAAGGGTGCGCGCCGCACACCCCTGTGAAGAAAACTTGAAACTAGCTGTACTTTATTGTGTAGAGGCCCTTATTGCAGGGTAGCTGTCAGACTAGCGCCACTTGATGCGGCATAGGCCTTAACAAGTACGTAGTATGTGCCTGCCTTTGGTGCGGAAACGGTGATGGTTTCGGTGTTAGTCGATCCATCTGATTTTAAGTCGTACATTGCTGTAGTTGGTGCTGCGCCGAATTTCGAGTAGATGTCGGTATCACCAGTGCCACCAGATGTCTTAAATGTCAGCGAAGATTTGCCGGCAGGTACTACGATAGTGAAAGTTTTGGTCGCATTTGCTGCCATGCTGCCTAAACTAACTGGTACGCCGCTGGTCAATACGTTACTGCTGGTAATTTGGTAGCTTGCCACTAAGCTAGCACCACTGACAGCAGCAACCGAATTTGCCAGCACATAATAAGTGCCAGCGCTTGGTGCAGCGATGGTGATGGTCTCGGTGTTAGTAGTACCAGCAGACTTTTGTAAATACGAAGTTGTGCTTGGATTGTTTCCCAATTGCGTGTACAGATCGAGGTTGCCGGTACCACCACTGGATTTGAAGGTGAGGTTAGTGGCCCCGGTCGGTACCACAAAACTGTAGAAGCTATTTGCTCCTGCAGCGCCAGATACACTAACAGCAACATCTTTCGTTAATGCTGTTGTGCTGACACTTGGACCATCGCTACCAAGTTCTACCGCGAAAGATGTCGCTAAACGCGCAAACTTCAAGGCATGTGTGGCTTGACTACCCATGTTCGCATAGGTATCGCCTGAAGTGTGAATCTTTGGATTGTCCTGATTCATTGTGGTTTCAAAGGGCATAGAAGTCGGATATCCCTGTGCATACCAGGAAGCGTGATCGGAGCAACCGTATCCACAACTATCAGTACCGATCGTCAATGTTGGTTGATAAGTCTTGATCAAATTGGATACGAAAGTGTTTTGTGCCGCGTTGGTGTAGTCTTGAAATAAATAGATGTCATTCGCGGAGCCTTTATAGTTCGTCATATCGAGTTGCAATACGCCGACTACGTTGACACCATCAGTTTTGAATTTTTTCGCAATTTCCGCAGAGCCTTTGAGGCCGACTTCTTCTGCAGCATAGGCGATGAACTTAATTGTGCGACGAGGTTGATAGTTTGATTCCATCATCACGCGGATTGCTTCAGTTAAGCTGGCGATTCCTGATGCATCGTCATCAGCACCTGGTGCACTAGTTGTCTCGGATGTGCCTGCTGTGTTGATGGAGTCTAGATGACCACCCAGCACCACAACTTCGGAGGCGTTGTCGGTGCCGCGTATCGTCATGATGACGGATTTCTGTGCCCATGCCGCGTGCGTGAATTGTTCAACTGTGACATAACTTTTACCGGAAGCTAGTGTCGTCCATTTATTCTTGATCCAGTTCGAGCCGTTCACGCCACCTGTGGTCGTGTAGTAACGATTGACGAATGCGGATAGGTCTACAATCGTTTGCCCGATGTTCGCGGCTTGCATTTGAGATAGCAAAGGATTTACAGTGGTCTGATTATCGATGGCGTAAGATGGTGCCGGCGCAAGGCTTGGAGCAGCTGCGTAACGGCCGTTGCCTCCTTCGAGTACCATGCGACCGGCGGATTCACTTGCGTGCTCAACGAAACCGCCGCAGCGGTGGAGATTAGAATGAATCGCTGCCGAAAGGGCGAAAATTTGTGAGCGATCAATTTGTACCAGGTGAACTTTTTCTTCCGCCGCGGTGCCTAGCGCACCGGTTGTTAAGTTGCGAGACTGGCTAACTAGCATATTCGGCGCAACTTTTTTTAATTCTTGGAAAGCGCTATCGCCAACAGTAATCCAAACTTTCTGCGCACCGGCACTGCTGATTGCAACACCGGTAGCACTAAGGACTAAACCTAACAGCAAACTCGATAGAATTTTTCTCTGCATTTTCATCTCCCTAAAGACGTGGTTAGTTTTACTTCTTATATTTTTGTTTATTAATTGATTAGCTAAACACTAAAAAATCAATAGGGATTTAGTAGAACAGAGATAAACAGTAGCGAATAGTTAATAGTTGTTTTATTACTTAGTGTTCCTATGCAGGTATATTTTCAAATTGAATCTTTAGCGACATATATACATCTATTTTGAATAATATTTTGTTAAACTGTCGAGATGCACAAAACTTTAAAAGTTG
>CALKVB010000470.1 GCA_937996605.1 uncultured Oxalobacteraceae bacterium
AAAATTGAAAGCTGTGAGGAGCAATTAGCGGCAGTCAACATGTTTTTTGATAGCCGACCGACAGAACGGTTACAATACCGCCCCTCCGAGACCAGGATGGCAGCTTGATTAGCTGATACTCGGTCGCAACAGCGAAGTAATACCTCCATTATTTAGTCAGTAGTAGTTAAATCCAGAAATTCTATTCAATATAGATTTCATCAATAAAAAGAAAATTTAGTATGAGCAAAGAAAGCATCCAAGAAGCAGTTCACAAAAATCTCGAAAAGTATTTCCGTGATTTGGGCGAACAACCTGCTTCCAATATTTACGATATGGTCGTTCTGGCGGTTGAAAAACCGATGTTAGAAATGGTCATGACGCGCACTGATAGCAATCAATCTCAAGCTGCAGACATGCTCGGTATTAATCGCAATACCTTGCGCAAGAAGTTGCAGCAACACGGTCTTCTTTAATCCTTCCTTTCTACAATTATTATGATCAAACAAGCTCTCATTTCCGTTTCAGACAAAACTGGCGTGCTCGAATTTGCGCGTGAATTGGCTGGCATGGGCGTCAAAATTTTATCAACGGGCGGCACTGCAAAATTGTTGGCTGACAATGGTTTAGCTGTGACAGAAGTAGCCGATTACACTGGCTTCCCAGAGATGCTTGATGGTCGTGTAAAAACTTTGCATCCGAAAGTTCATGGCGGCATTTTGGCGCGTCGTGATTTCCCAGAACACCAAGCAGCTTTGGAAAAATACGGTATCCCAACTATCGATATGGTGGTGGTGAATTTGTACCCATTCCAAGCAACGGTTGCGAAAGCAGAATGCTCTTTGGAAGATGCAATTGAAAATATCGATATCGGTGGTCCAACGATGTTGCGCTCTTCTGCGAAAAATCATAAAGACGTGGTCGTGATTTGCGATCCTAGTGATTACGCTACCGTGTTGGCAGAAATGAAGTCCGGCAATAATGTAGTGTCCTATGACACGAAGTTTATGCTGGCGAAAAAAGTGTTTGCCCACACTGCGCAATACGATGGTGCGATTACTAATTATTTGACGAGTTTGGGCGAAGATAAAGCACACGCGACACGCAGTGCTTATCCACAAACCTTGAATATGCATTTCGAAAAAGTACAAGAAATGCGTTACGGTGAAAACCCACACCAATCCGCTTCTTTCTACCGTGATTTGGTACCTGTTGCTGGTGCTTTGGCGAACTACACCCAATTGCAAGGTAAAGAACTGTCTTACAACAATATCGCTGACGCCGATGCGGCGTGGGAATGCGTGAAGTCCTTCGACACAGGCGCTTGCGTGATCGTGAAGCATGCGAACCCATGTGGCGTAGCCATCGGTGCGACGGCATTAGAAGCCTACAGCAAAGCATTGCAAACCGATCCAACTTCCGCTTTCGGTGGCATCATCGCTTTCAATACTGTGTGTGATGGCGCAGCAGCGGAAGCCGTCGCGAAACAATTCGTGGAAGTGTTGATTGCTCCTTCATTTACTGCAGAAGCAAAACAAATTTTCGCCGCAAAACAAAATGTGCGTTTGTTAGAAATTCCATTGGGCGCTGGCGTCAATCAATACGACGTCAAGCGTGTTGGCGGTGGTTTGTTGGTGCAAGCACCAGACGCGAAAAACGTGTTACCAGCCGATGTACGCGTGGTCAGCAAATTGCAACCAACGCCACAACAAATGGCAGACCTAATGTTTGCATGGCGCGTCGCTAAATACGTCAAATCCAATGCCATCGTGTTCTGCGGTAATGGCATGACTTTGGGCGTAGGCGCAGGTCAAATGAGCCGTATTGATTCTGCTCGCATCGCTTCCATCAAAGCGCAAAACGCGGGTTTGAGCTTGCAAGGTTCAGCAGTCGCTTCTGATGCCTTCTTCCCGTTCCGCGATGGTTTGGATGTGGTAGTTGATGCTGGCGCAACTTGCGTGATCCACCCAGGTGGCTCTATGCGTGATCAAGAAGTGATTGATGCTGCGGATGAGCGTGGTGTGGTGATGTTGTACACGGGTGTGCGTCACTTCCGTCATTAAATAATACGCCTGGAATCCGAGTCTCGAGCGCATTTCATCCTTGCAAATGCTCGCAATACCGACGTATTGCTGTGCTTTGCGCCTCGAACTGCATCTCGATACTCGAATTCCAAGCGCATTATTGGGACCTTAGTTTTTACCTTCTCCTAGTCAAATAAGCTGGCGGATGAACCGATACGCGAAAACATCAGATCTGCGTATAATTTGCTAACGATATATTCATCAACAGCAAACACTCATGAAAATCCTCGGCATCGATCCCGGCTTACGCACCACAGGTTTCGGTGTCATCTACAAGCAGGGAAGCAAGCTCAGCTACATTGCTTCCGGTACCATCAAAACGGTCGAAGGCTCGTTGCCTGAACGCTTAAAAACTATCCTTTTAGGTGTGACGGAAATTATCCAAACTTACCAACCCGAATGCGCTGCAATTGAGAAGGTGTTCGTCAACGTTAATCCACAATCCACGCTACTACTCGGTCAGGCCCGTGGTGCGGCAATCTGCGCTCTGGTACAAGCTGAATTGCTTGTTGCTGAATATACCGCGCTGCAAGTGAAGCAAGGTGTGGTTGGACATGGCAAAGCAAAAAAAGAACAAGTGCAAGACATGGTGCAGCGCTTGTTATCACTCTCTGGCACGCCCAGTCCCGATGCCGCCGATGCTCTCGGCGTGGCGATTTGTCATGCGCATAGTGGGGATACTCTGAAAACGCTTGGTGCAATCGCACCTGAGTTGGCGAAGAAGGGTTTGCGGGTTAAGGGTGGTAGGTTGATTGGTTGATTTTTTCGGAAGTAGGGACTGGTCGAATGCTTAAATTTTATTTGATAACTGCGTTATCGTTGCTTCCCAATGTCGTTTATTCGTTTGATACTGACGACGTGGACTGGATGTTAGGTCAATATGAGGTTAGAGTTAGCGAAGAAAAATTGATTGCTTTTCGAACGAAAAGTATTGATGGGAAATTGGTTGCGGTCGTGGCAAGTAAAGAATCTGGGGCCATACAAGAGGAGTTAGTCTCAATAATGTCTTCCAGTGACATGACCCGAATGTTTGGCACTTCAATCAAAGATCTATCCAGTATTAAGTGTTTTGAGATCGGCCTTTTGATCGTTTGCAGTTCTTCACGCGACTTGAAAATTGAGGAAGCAAAAATTTCTATTGCGAAAGGCTTTTTTGGTATTGCACCGGATGTTGGGATTGTCGACGTCACGAGAAAAGAATAAGTTTGCGTGCTTTCATGATAAATCTTATTTGCTTGTCTTGATTTGAATTTTTCTTATTGCTCTGACTTCGCAGGTCGGGGGTGGCCCGACAGCCAGTTACCTTTTTTGTTTCGCCAAAAAAGGTAACCCAAAAAAGGCGACCACGCTGCCACTGGCCTTCGGCTTCCCAATTGTGCAAGTCAAAAATGGGGAGAGTTAGAAACTCGCCTTCGGCTCAAACATCTAACTCTCTTTATCCCATTTCTGCCTCGCACAATTGGCAGTGTCAGAAGTGGATAAAAGTCAAAATCAACTGCAACTGCAACTGCAACTGCAAAAACCAAAACCAAAACCAAAACGTACCACCATTGCTATGAATTTATGCAGCGGTTGAAACAGTATGTTTGTCGTTGTTTTTGACTTTCAGCCGTTCCGCTTCTAAATCGCCAATGGTGCACAACAGAAAATGGAAAAAGAAAGTGTTGCTGTCTGAGCGCAGCGAGTTTCAACACTTTCCCATTTTTGTTGCGCATCATTGGGAACCCGAAGGGCGATTTAGTGCGGTCGCCTTTTTTGGGTTACCTTTTTTGGCGAGACAAAAAAGGTGACTGGCTGTCGGGCCACCCCCGACCTACAGACGGTCAATGCACGAAAACGATAATTTAAATCCCGCTAACAATCTAGGCAACAACCTAAACCAACAACCCAAACCAAGACGCCACTGGATGCCGGATCAAGTCCGGCATGACGGCTAGACGTCCTACCAATCTTCTGCATTGCATGAGCCTTATCGTGAGGAAGCGCAAAAGAGCCAAAAGCATTCGACCGCCATCGATAAGCAATCTTTCAATAAAGATAGTTCATTGAATGTGCAGAACAAACAACCACCCCAAGAACATCAGTCCCCACAACCCCCCAAGAATCGTTTATGATTACTGCTTATTTATACAGTATGAGAGCCCACCATGATCGGTCGCATTGCCGGAACGCTGATTGAAAAAAATCCACCCCAAATCATGGTGGATTGCCAAGGAGTAGGCTATGAGATCGATGTGCCCATGAGCACTTTCTACAATTTGCCGGCGCTGGGTGAGAAGGTCGCACTGTTGACGCATTTGGCAATTCGCGAAGATGCGCATGTTCTGTTTGGTTTTGGAACTGCAGAAGAACGAGCCACTTTTAGGCAATTGATTAAGATTAGCGGTGTCGGTGCGCGTACGGCTTTGTCGATTTTGTCTGGTATGTCAGTCGCCGATTTGGCGCAAGCGATTACCTTGCAAGAAGCGGGGCGTTTGACTCGTGTGCCTGGTATCGGCAAGAAAACTGCGGAACGTTTGTTACTGGAGTTAAAAGGCAAGCTGGGTGCAGATCTTGGTTCTGCAGGTGCGGCGGCTGCAGCGGGTGACCATAGTTCCGATATTTTGAATGCCTTGCTGGCCTTGGGTTATTCCGACAAAGAAGCGCTGGCGGCATTGAAATTAGTACCTGCCGGTTCGGGCGTATCAGATGGTATTAAGGCTGCACTTAAAGCTTTGTCTAAGAGTTAGAGCCGTAAATGATTGGATGCCTTTGCTGTCATTCCCGCGAAGGCGGGAATCCAGTGGCTTTAACGGTACGGCGCTGGGCTCCTGCCTGCGCAGGAGCACGCTGTGCATCTGGCTAATCAGGACGCGGCGTCGTGGAAGATGATGCCGAGGGTGA
The DNA here is from genome assembly GCA_937996605.1 of uncultured Oxalobacteraceae bacterium. Taxonomy (GTDB): domain Bacteria; phylum Pseudomonadota; class Gammaproteobacteria; order Burkholderiales; family Burkholderiaceae_D; genus Undibacterium. Next base: position 4,947 of record CALKVB010000470.1, read on the forward strand.
AGCGGCTCGCCTTGGCAGCCAGGCGTTCCGCGTCAAGCCTCAACGCCTGTCAAGAGCTTCCGTGGGTCAAGTGACCGGTATCGACGGCGCCGTCCTAGTTGACCCGGTCGGGCGCTGCCATGCGATCGGCGTGATCCTGGACGGAATGGCGACGGCGCAGGGCGATCGCTCCCGAGGGTCTCGCTTCAACTCGGCGATGAGATATCTAGCGACAATCAACAGAGACGGCGGTCGTGCAGTAGTACTGATTGTGTCGGAGGATGGGATGATCAACCTACTGCCGGACCTCCCGCCGCGGATCGAGCGCAAGGAACGGGATGCGTTGGTCGCCGATCTTCGCGAGGTCGCGTCGCTCGACCCAGTGAACGCTGAGCGCTTCTACAAGGCCTATCGGCGCGTCGAGGCGAAGTCCTTTTACCTGTCTGAGGAGCAAGTCAATGAGGTCAACGCTCTGATGGAGGAACACTGGGAGCGCCGTACGGCCGAAGGCGGAAGCATCCGCATCATCGAGAAACCGCTCACAGTAAACAACGGTATGAACGACGAGTACCTCATCAATTAGTGGTCAACAAGTGCTGGAGAAACGCCACAGCCACAACCCAAGGAAGGTGAACCGCATGTGCTGTGTCAGGTCTGGCCGAGCGATGGAGTCTGAACTGCCGTACCTGCGAAGCGAGTCCCGGCAGTCTTCGCAGTTCGCTGGCCGGTCGCAGCGCACGGAATCCCATATGTTGATCATCGCGGCTGGCTACCCTGTGCCGTAATTCCTATGCTGCGCAATGATTGTCGGTGAAGACAGACCTGCTTGTAGCGCCCGACGTCGTAGCACCCGGGGGGAGTTTTCACCCGGCGCCACGAGAGCGCGCCGTTGAGCCCATCCCCGACGTGGAGCCGCCGATGCACGGAGATCGTGCACCACCGTACCGTTCTAGGATTCGCCATCCAGAATGCAAAAACCCATCCGCCAGACCTAATGCAATCCGACAAAGGCGTAGGTCAGGGAGTTGTGATATGACACGCAGAAATGCAACCTACAGTGGAGGGGGTCGCTTCTCATTCTGCGTGGCAAACCCGCGTTCCAGATGGCAGCTTTGCCGGCAGCAGCTCGATCTGTCTCGGCCGCTTGTTGATTTGGGGCCGGTCAGTACAAACGGCTAGACGCGCGTTGCGTTGCCTTCGATGAGCAGACGCCGACATGGCCAACTGTTACCCGGATCCTGTCGCTAGCGCGCCGGCGGCAACGGCAGCCACGTTGATCCTGGTGAGCACCGTGTGAAGGTGTTCCAACTCGGCGAGGTCAACGCCGAGTTGTTCGACAACCGCCGGTGGAATTTTCAGGGCACGGCGACGTAGGGCGACGCCTTTCGGCGTCAGTGTGATGTGGGTGGTGCGTTCGTCGGTGGCGCTGCGAGTGCGGCGGATCAACTCAAGGGTCTCAAGCCGTTTGAGCATCGGCGACACGGTGGCCGAATCCATCTGTAGCAGTGCGGCGATCTGTTTGACGGTCAATGGGTCTTGCTTGGATTTTGCGTTGTCCCACAACGCCAGCAGTACCAGGTATTGCGGATGTGTCAGCCCGAGCGGCTCGAGCAGTGGCCGGTAGATGGCCAGTACCGCACGGTTGGTGATGGCCAGCGCGAAGCAGACCTGTCGTTCCAGGGCCAGGGGGTCGACGTCTTCGGAGGCGGTGGACATCTTGCCGAGTCTATTGCCAATTAGGGCCCTAACATTTTGCGCCCGCCGCGTCGGGTGAAGGTCGTCCTCGCACGCGCCATGGCCCGTTCGGTATCGCGGCATTCATCTGCGGCAGCCGTCACATCCTTCGGCCCTGGCAGCCAAGTGAGCTAACTGATAGTGTCCTAACTATTAGGACACAAGCATTATGGTCCCTCTGGTCAGTCAAAGGAGTCGTCATGGTCGCCGACAGTCCGACGTTCTGGCAGCGCGTCACCTACGCATACGGACGCCGTTTACCCGACCATCTGCAGTACTGGGTTCGTCAGGACCTGACCGGCGACGGGGCGGTGCGCCGGCACATGATCCGATATGCCATCCCACCGGTTTTCGTGCTCGCTCCGCTGTGGCTACTGCCGGCGTCGGTGTATGTCCACTCCGAGATGACTCTGCCGATCTACTTCTGGGCTCTGGTGATGTCGTTCGTGCTCAACAAAGTGTGGCGCCGATATCGACTGAGTCAGCACGGCCTCGACCCAAACCTGATCGACGAAGTCCTGCGGCAGAAGCAGTCGCACATGCACGACCGCTACATCGAGCGCTACGGCCCGCGTCCGGAATCTGCCAAATGGCAGGCGAACAGCCGACCGTTCTGACGATCGTCTGGTGACGCCGGCGGGGGCGACTACGCTCAGATGTTGAGGTCTCGCGACCTGCGGGGCCAGACATTTGGGGGAGACAATGTCCGTAAACATTCGCCTGACCGTCGGTGCTGTCGCCGCGGCCGCCGCACTGTCCGTCGTCGCCGCGGGACCTGCGTCGGCGTGGCCCATGCCGTTCACACCGGAACAGCAACGGTTCATCAACCAGGCGCGTAACGCGGGCTTCCCTGGTGACGACGACGCGGTGATGCAGGCCGGGCTCCAGGCGTGTCAGATGGCGTTCAGTGGGCAGGCGCGGTCCGACGTCGTTGGTGCACTGGCCGGGCAGTACGGCGCTGATGCGGGTCCCGCCGGTGCGCTCGCGAAGGCCGCGCACGGCATCCTGTGCACGTCGGCCCCGAACTGACCGGCCCGTGACGTAACCGCCACCGCCGCAGCAAGATTCTGAACCTGTATCAGGGCGGGACCTCACCGCGAAGAGCGTCAGGAACATCGATTGTTCGCAGGCTTCGACTATTGCCAATGCTCACACCGGTGTTCAAAGTGTCCGAGCGCCTGGATGGCACCGTCGATGAAACTGCATGTGCCACTGCGGCGAAGGCAACAATGACGCTGTCCTCGCAGCGGGTACTGCTTGGTCAAGCTTGTCGACCGACTTTCGTGGACGGCGGCCGCAATGGCCTCGGCGACGCCCAGGCCTGGGCACCTGGCATGGTTCGCCAGGGAAACGGGTAAGCCCAACAGGTGTAGTGAAGACTGAGGCCTCGATGAATCGTGCTGTCGTTGGTTCGACTTCTTCGGTATTTCCCGACGTGTGCAACTAGCGTTGGGATCGAGACTGTCACCGGTGCAAGGAGGTCGGGCGGTTGTCGGGAATTGATGATTCCGGCGTCTCATCTGGTCATCAGCAGCCTTTGAGTCGTGAGTTCATCTTGGACGCGGCCATCGAGTTCATCGACCGGCACGGTTTGGCGAAGCTGACCATGAGGCGCCTCGGTGCGGCGTGTGGGGTCGAGGCAATGGCGCTGTACCGCTACGTGCACAGTCGGGGCGACCTGTTGACCGGTGTGGTCGACCACGTCATCGACCGGTTGTATGCCGACCAGTTGGCTGCTCGCAGGCAAGAAGACGGCTGGCAGGACTACCTGATCCGCCTGGGGCACGGAGTCCGCGCCATTGCGCTGCAACACCCCGAAGTGTTTCCGCTGGTGGCGACGCAGGCTCCCGAAGCGCCGTGGGTGCGGCCTCCGCTGCGAAGCATGCGCTGGATGGAGAGCTTCCTCGACACATTGCTCTCCTACGGCTTTGACGACGCCGCCGCGGTGGCCGCATACCGTACTTACACGACATTTCTGCTGGGCCAGCTTCTGCTGGAGGTGTCCGCCCGAGGTGCCGAGATCAGTCCAGATGAAGCCATTATGGAAGAGGCTGACCGCCGCCGGACCCGGCTGTCGGACTACCCGCACTTGGGGCGGCTGCAGCCACTGCTATCGGAAGACCGCAGCGATGCGGAGTTCGAAGAGGCACTCGAGGCGCTTCTGGACCGGCTCGAATTGCTCTTGTCGCGGCGCTGAGCACACCGTGGCGGACGTCGCCCCCGCCGCTCGGTTTACAGCGTAAACTCGGTGTGGCTATAGTTACTCGAACTGCGGTCGGGGCATCGCCGAAGCACGCCGCACCCTGGCCGGGGCGGCGCGTGAATCGAGCATGACGGCCCAGAGGTGCTGGAGGGAATCGGACGGTGGCAACGCTGCAAGCGGACAAGGTGATCGACATCTTGTTGGTGGAGGATGACCCGGGTGACGAATTGATCACGCGTGAAGCCTTCGCGGACAACAAGATCAAGAACGTGTTGCATGTCGCCCGCGACGGCCAAGAGGGTCTGGACTTCATCTATCGGCGGGGCGCCCACTCCCGTGCACCGCGTCCGGACCTGATCCTGCTCGATCTGAACCTGCCCAAGTACGACGGGCGGCAGCTGCTCGAGAAGGTGAAATCTGATGCGGACCTGTGCGACATCCCGATCGTCGTCCTCACCACGTCATCAGCACAGGAGGACATTGTGCGCAGCTACAAATTGCACGCGAACGCGTATGTGACCAAGCCGGTCGATCTCGACCAGTTCATGAAAGCGGTACGCCAGATCGATGACTTCTTCGTTCGGGTAGTCCGCCTGCCGAGGTTCTGAGTAGCCATGAACACGAATGGTGGGCCGCAGCCGCCCGAAGGAAACAGCAGTGCCGCAGGTGCCTCGTGCGCGATCGAACAGATCCAGGTCGGTCCGATCTGTGTCGTCTCGGTGTCCGGCACCGTCGACATGCTCACCGCGCCGCAACTCGAGGCAGCCATCGCGGTCGCGACCGGTGCCGCAGCGCCGACTGCGGTGGTCGTGGATCTGAGCGCGGTCGACTTCCTGGCGTCGTCCGGCATGGGTGTCTTGGTTGCCGCGCACGCCGAGTTGAGCCCGACGGTGCGCTTGGTCGTCGTGGCCGACGGGCCGGCCACGAGTCGGCCGCTCAAACTCGTCGGGGTTGCCGATCTCATCGAAATGTTCGCCAACCTCGATGACGCTCTGGCTGCACTGTCGACCTAGTTCGGTACGTGCTGCCTACCCCGTGGCTAGATATGGTTCGGCCTGCGTACTCGTTGTGAATGTGGTTGCCGGAGAATCGAATAGGTCTACCCAGTAGACGATCGGCTTCGACGGGCGATTGTCGGGCTTGCGCTCGAGTACCTGCCGGTGCAGATCGGCTGCGCTCACGGCGGCGACGGCGTCGACACGCTCTGCCGGCCCGAACGGTGAAGTGTTGGCGCGCAAAAGATGTCGGGCCCGATGGCGGTCAACTGCGCTCAGTAGAGTCGGATGGGCCGCCCGTGCCAGGCGCAAAGTGCAGTATGACCCCGCCGCGATGACCTCGACGCTGACGACCTCTTCGCCGGCACCCTCGAGGAGGTCGATGAATCCTGCCAACTCGTGACCGTCGATCACGTCACCAGCTGCGCCGCTGGTCACAGCGATGCCCACGACAGCGTGGCCACTGCGGTCCGAGGGCACAAATCTGAAACCGCGGCCGCGCACCGACGGCAGACTGTCACCTGCGGGGCACTGGACCGCACCCGCGGGCTGCTCGGTGTCGCACAGCCAACGCAGCCCCACCAGAAGCACCGGCAGATGGACAGCCACGTCCACGGCAGACTGAGGTCCCGCGATTTCGTCCGCGCGGTCGGTTGCCGACATCAGCTCGAGTGTCATCCGTGGTTCCTTCAGTCGGGTGACGCGCGAGGTGCGTCAGCTGACCTGGCAGTACCCCTTCGGAGAAAATGCAAAACATCGCCGCTCCCCGCGCGAATGCGAGCTGTGCGCTCGAGTTCGCCGGTGCCGGTCAACGAGTCGTTGAAGACTGATTTCTGTTGTGCTTCGACGCTCATGACGAGTCGAATTCACCATGCTCCTAAGATAATTCGGACTGAAGTGGCAACCGCTGCTCGATAACGTTGACCCGGTGCCGGGTCGGCGACATGACGATGGCCCAGCCCAGCATGTCGCTGGACTGGGCCATCGGATGAAACGCTATTCGGGACGCTGTTCGGCCCGCTCCCGCTCTTCGGCGACCTTCGCGCCGGCACGTGCCGCGTCGGCCTTCGCCTCATGCTTCGCGGCGTCACGCTGGGCGTCGGCCTTGTCCTGCTGGGCCTGACCCTCCCGAACCAGGTCATCGCGACCGGTAACGGTACCGATGACTTCCTTGGCCTTGCCCTTGACGCCTTCCACGACGCCGCGGACTGCTTCTTCGGGTCCGGTGTTCTTGTTCTCGCTCATGATTACCCTTCCGCTTCCCGGATTGGATGTGATCGTGCAGGAGAACATCTCCCCACGCCATCGCAGACTTCCCGGCTCCGGCAAAGGCCAAACGCCACGGTACTGCGATCTAGGCCACACCTGCGTATCCGGAGGTGGATGATGCTGCCCCGCATGGCATTCCGCTGATCGAGCAGTGATGTTTGGGGAATCTGCGTAGTGGGTAGCCCAGGGGCGTGCGGCCGGGCGAAACGGCCTGAGCGCGGTTACCGCGGACGCGGTCATCGACTGAAAGGAAAAGAGGCGCAATGATTCTCATCGGAGCTGTACTCCTCGCTATGGGATTGTTCCTCAACAGCTACCTACTCTGGGCAGCCGGTGTCGTGGTCTTGGTGGTGGGTGCGGTTTTTTGGTTGCTTGGGGCGGTCGGACGGCCGATCGCCGACCGGCGCTACTGGTACTAGCCGATCTGGTTCCGACTGGTCTGTGGCACCGAATCCGCTTCGGCCGCAATAAAGCTCAACCAGGCACAAACGCAGCCCGGCCCACCGCCGGACGAATGCGGGTACTGAATTGATGGGAACGGATGCGTGGTTGTTTGTGGAACCGAGAACGCCGGGTATGCAGACTCTGCCGTGGAGTAATCTGCATCGGGAAGCGGGAGGTCACGTGGTGGAAGCAATGAGTCAGGTCGGCGGGTTGCCGGGGGACCGCTCGGTTGAGCTGACCGTCGGGGCCACACCCGAGAACCTTGCGGTATTGCGGACGCTCGTCGCTGCGGTCGCCGCTTTCGAGGATCTGGACTTGGACACGGTGGCCGATCTCCGCCTGGCGGTCGACGAGGCGTGCACTCGTCTGGTGCGTTCGGCGGCGCCTGGGTCGAAACTGCGGGTCATTGTCGATCCGTCCGATGACGCCATCGTGATTCACGCGTCGGCACGCTGCACTGTCGAAGGTGCGGAAAGCCCGGTCGTCGAGCCGGGAAGCTTCAGCTGGCATGTGCTGAGTTCGCTCACCGACGAGGTGTCCACCTTCACAGATGGCGATGCCGCTGACGGCATCCAAGTCCTGGGGATTTCGTTGACCGCGAGACGAGTGAGTCTGCTGAGGTGACCGCAGAGTACGCGGATGTCCGGGACATGTTCCGCGAGCTCCGCAACCTGTCCGACGGGTCCCCGGACTGGGTCGAACAGCGGGACAGGATCATCGAACGGTGCCTGCCCCTCGCCGATCACATCGCCCGGCGATTCGCAGGCAGAGGCGAGTCACGCGACGACCTGGTGCAGGTGGCGCGAATCGGTCTGGTCAACGCCGTCAAGCGCTTCGACGTCGAGCTGGGATCTGATTTTCCGTCCTTCGCGGTCCCGACCATCATGGGCGAGGTAAGGCGTCACTTCCGTGACAACAGCTGGTCGGTGAAGGTGCCGCGGCGGATGAAAGAACTGCACCTGCGGATCACCGCGGCAACCGGCGAGATGTCGCAACGTCTCGGTCGTGCGCCAACGGCATCGGAACTGGCAGCCGAACTGGGAGTGGATCGCGACGAAGTTCTGGACGGTCTGATGGCTGGTAGTTCGTACAACACGTCGTCGATCGATGGAACCGTCGGCGGCGGCGAGGAGACTCTCGCTCTGGTCGAGACGCTCGGCGACGTCGATCCAGCGCTGGAACATGTCGAGTACCGGGAGGCGCTCCGGCCTCTTCTCGCCGATCTTCCCGAACGGGAACGGACGGTGCTCGTCCTTCGGTTCTTCGAATCGATGACCCAGTCGCAGATCGGCGAGAAGCTGGGCATTTCCCAGATGCACGTATCGCGACTGCTCGCGAAAACGCTGGCGCAGCTGCGAGACCGGTTGCAGTAGTACGCGAGCCGGCCGCTGTTGCGCACATCGGCACTGCGGCGCTGCCGTGCTGGTAACGTCCCAACTCGTAAATAGAGTGAGTAGCGGTCAGCGAGACCTAGGGTGACCTCCTTTCGTGAAGGACGTGACCACGTGTCCATGCCGGTACATCCGCGGCTGTCGCTGCTGCTGGTGGAGGATGACCGCGGCGACGCATTGCTCGTCGAAGAGCTCATCGCCGATACCGCGATGGAGATCGATTTCCACTGGTCGAGCACGCTGGCCGATGCGGAGAAGATGCTGGCACAGGCGCGACTGGACTGCGTGCTGCTCGATCTGCATCTGCCAGACGCCGCCGGGGTCGCCGCGTTGGACCGGTTGCGGACGCAGAACCCGAGGCTGCCCATTGTGGTCCTGACGGGTCTGAACGATGAGCATTTCGGCGTCTCGGCCATGGCGTCCGGTGCCCAGGACTACCTGGTGAAGGGGCGGGTCGACCCGGAGTCGCTGCGCCGCGCCGTGCTCTACGCCATCGAACGCAAGCGTGCCGAGGTGACCGCGGTCGATCTGCATGCCAGTCACCTGCGC
>CALKVB010000471.1 GCA_937996605.1 uncultured Oxalobacteraceae bacterium
GTCACGTACAAACTCTTCACGCAGATCGTCAATGAAAATATTTTCTGGCTTAATGCCGAACTTCAATGCTTTAGCGCGTGCCGGTTCGAGTTCCTCTCCTTGACCAAGGTCAGCGGTAAAGGTCACGATTTCGCATTGATAATTGTCTTGTAGCCACTTCAAAATAACTGAGGTATCGAGACCACCGGAATAGGCGAGAACTACTTTTTTTACGTCGCTCATAATGTGCTTTCTGTATTTGAAAAGTAAGTGGAAAGTTGTGATTTTTAAATTCGTTTGAAATTAGCTTGAAATTGGTTTTATATTAGTTTTCGACTTTGCCGATAACTAAATATTCGAGTAAGGCTTTTTGGACATGCAGGCGGTTCTCAGCTTCGTCCCAGACAACTGACTGCGGGCCGTCAATCACGCCAGCGGAAACTTCTTCGCCGCGATGTGCTGGTAGACAGTGCATAAATAAGGCTTCAGGATCAGCGCGGCCCATTTTCGCTTCATCGACGATCCAACCGTCAAAGGCTTTCAAGCGGGCTTGGTTTTCTGCTTCGTAACCCATGCTGGTCCAGACGTCAGTATTGACCAGGTGCACGCCTTCGCACGCATCAGAAGGATTCGCAAACACGGTGTAATGACTGTTCTCGACCGTGACGCAAGCCGGATCTATGTCATATCCTTTGGGCGTCGAAATGTGCAAGTGGAAGCCGAATACTTTGGCCGCTTGCATCCATGAATACAGCATGTTGTTGGCATCGCCAATCCACGCGACTTTTTTGCCAGCAATGGAGCCACGATGTTCGACATAGGTGAAGACATCTGCAAATACTTGGCAGGGGTGATGTTGGTTCGTTAAGCCATTGATCACAGGTACTCGTGAATTGGCAGCAAATCGCTCTATCATCGATTGTTCGAAAGTACGAATCATAATGATATCGCACATGCGGGACATCACTTGACCTGCGTCTTCTACTGGCTCGCCGCGCCCCAGTTGGCTATCGCGGGTATTGAGATAGATTGCCGCGCCGCCCAATTGATGCATACCAGCTTCGAAACTTAAACGCGTACGCGTTGAGTTTTTTTCGAAGACCATGACCAAAGTTCTGTCGAGTAGCGGATGATAGGGTTCGTAACGTTTAAAGCGATCTTTGATGATACGAGCCCTTTGCATCAGGTAGTTGTATTCATCGAGTGTTAAGTCGCTCACTTGTAAATAGTGTTTGATCGTCATAGTCATTTTTTATATTGAATGGCTCACAGTGGTCGACATCGTTTGCCTTTAAGATTTTGCTGCTGATGTTGCCGCTTGCTCGTCTTTCACCTGTTGGATGACTTGGCTCAACATAGAAATCAG
>CALKVB010000472.1 GCA_937996605.1 uncultured Oxalobacteraceae bacterium
TGCCCGTGAGGCCGGTTTTAACGTACCGGAAGAAATGACGAAGCGTGCGCAGAAATGGATGACAGAAAAATTAAACGGTGCGGCCAATCAGTTCTCGCCTTTGCCAGCCGCAGTCAAACCTGATGCGAATGGGCGTTATGACTGGCGTGATTATGATTTGATTCGTAATAGTCACCAACGTTTCGCCGAGTTAGCTCACATTGGTTATATGTTGGCACGTGATCAGAAAGCGTCTTTGGCTTCTTTACGCTTGCTGCACGATAGCTATCGTGATCGCGCCAAGTCACCGTTGCCATTGGTGCATTTAGGCTTGGCCTTGCAAATGATGGGAGACCAAAAACGTGCCGATGTCGCATTCAACGATGCGATGACCAAACCGTATGGTATTCGTACCGATTGGGAGTGGGATTGGTTAGGCGATTATGGCACTGCAGTTCGTGATCAGGCGATGTCTTATGCTTTGATGTTGCGCCATAAAATTTCGCATCCGCAACGTGAAACGATGTTGATTAATTTGGCGGATCGTCTCGGTAAGCCTCGTGGATATTTCTCAACTCAAGAACGTATCGCCTTGTTTTTAGCTGCCCGCGCTGCAGGCGGAACGGTAACTGATCCCTGGGAAGCGATCCTCAAGACCGCTGATGGCAGCACGACGCTGACGTCGAAAAATAGTGAGAGTCGCAGTTTTGATCCAAGCCTTGCATTAAAAGGCATTAGCATTGAAAACAAAGGTAGTAATCCGCTGTGGATCGAAGTTGAAGCAAGCGGTTTCCCTACCAAAGCACCGGTAGCAAGCAGCGACAAGATCACGCTCGAACGTAAGTGGTTCACTGTTGCCGGCAAGCCTTGGAGCGGTGGCAGTTTGAAGGTCGGCGATATGTTGATTGCACGTGTGACCGCCAAGTCTAAACAAGTGATCGAAGATGCAATGATCATTGATCATATTCCAGCTGGTTTGGAAGTTGAAAATATGAACCTCTCGCAAGGTCCCCAAGCAGGCGAGTTTAGCATCGAGAATGTCAACGTCGGTAATGCCATGAGTGATAGCCGTATTAAGCATCAGGAGTATCGTGACGATCGATTTGTCGCTGCGGTGCGCTTGAATGGCGATACGGTGCAGTTATTCTATATGTTGCGTGTCGTGACGCCCGGTCGTTTCCGTGTGCCAGCGACCTATGCGGAAGATATGTACCGTCCTGATATTCGTGCCTATGGCCTTGCGCCAGAACCGATAACGGTAGTGGATCCACGTGGTGCGAAGTAATCAAATTAGTGCACCAACTCAGCTTGTTGTCGAGAGCTGAGTTGGCTTCATGTTCAGCATTTCATTGTAAGAAGAAAGATGATGAGTAATCAAATAAGCGTCAACACACAAACGATCAAAGCTAGCTTCAATCCTTTGATTCGGCCCTATCTAGTCATTTGGGGCGCGGCAATCTTCGCCATTACGATAGTTGGTATCCCTCTCGCCATCATTTGGTTATGCGGCGTTGGACAATGGTGGGCACGCCACTATTTTGATAAGCTCGAATGCGAGCTCAGTGATACTTCTTTGCGTTTTCGTAAGGGCATTTTGTTTCAAGTGGAAAAGACAATTCCTCTAGAAAATATTCAAGACGTGACCTTTGTCGAAGGACCATTGTTGAAGATGTTTAACCTGAGTATTTTAAAATTTGAAACAGCAGGCCAAAGTGCGGGACAAGCCCACGATATGCGTTTGATTGGCCTCATCAATGCACATGAATTTCGCCATCATATTTTGATTAAGCGTGAGAAATTGAAGCATGCAAATTCCTCAACCCAGCCGAATGCAGATGAAAATACGGTCTTACTGCGTGCGATTCTGGAACGTCTCGAGATCATTTCAACACAACTTGGTCCACGCGGATAGCGTTCACTAGTCGACTGATCTGCTGCTGTTACTAGGTGGCGGATGGATCTCAATTCACATCAGCGTAGTTTTCTGTAAGGCGAAGCCCTGTAAGTTGTAGGG
>CALKVB010000473.1 GCA_937996605.1 uncultured Oxalobacteraceae bacterium
CTGTTTGATTGTGATACTTCATACCATCGGCGAGGGTATTGCGAACGGTGCTGAATTCTTCAACATCGGCGCCTGCCGCAAAGTGTTTATCAGCGCCTTGAATGATGATGCAACGCAGATCATCTCTTGCATTGAGATCAGTGAAATGTTGGGTGAGTGCATTCCACATCGCCATATTCAGGGCGTTGAGTTTGCCAGGGTTTGAAATCGTGACGTGAGCGATCACGCCCTCGATTTCGCAGCGAATATTGTCCAAAACTGTCTCCACTTTGTGTTGTGCTCGGCTCTGCCTTACGTTTTTTATTGTGTTGGCTAGCCTGTTTTAGGCTTTTTTCTTTTTGCTTTTTTTGTTGGGGGAAGGTTCGGGATCGGAGTTTGCTTTTTTCGGCTCAAAGCTGCCTCGGTAGGCTAAGCTCATCAGAACAATACCGATCACAATCATCGGGAAGGATAGCATTTGTCCTGCGGAAATCGTCAAACCAAAGATATCGACTTCGTAGTCAGGTGTGCGGAAATATTCGGTGAAGAAACGGGCACAGCCATATAGCGTCACGTACAGCGCACCGACGGCAAGTGTAGGACGTTTTTTCGAGGAAAACCACCACATAATGATTGCAACCAAGACTCCGTCCACGAGAGCCTGATAAATTGGGGAGGGATGCACCGGGTAGGGTACGCCTGGCCAAATCATCGCCCATGGTAAATCTGGAGAGGCGATACGACCTGGGAACTCGTGATTAATGAAATTGCCCATGCGCCCCGCGGCGTAGCCTAGTGGCACCATGGGCGCGATGAAATCATACACCACAGGTAATGACAGTTTTGTTTTGCGCGACCATAAGAACATCGCGGTAAGTACGCCTAGGAAGCCGCCGTGGAAAGACATGCCACCACGCCAAATCATGGGGATTTCAATTGGATGTGCGAGGTAATATGAAGCATTGTAGAAAAAGACCTCACCCAAACGGCCACCAATCACCACACCCAAGACACCATAAAACAGCATGTCATCGATATGTTCCTTGGTCCAACCGAGGGCGCTTACATGCGGTAGGCGCAAACGCAAACGGCCTAGCAACATGAATTGGGCGAAGGCGACCAAGTACATGATGCCGTACCAATGGATTTTAAAGAGGCCGAGATCTAAGGCTACAGGGTTAAAGTTTGGGTGTTCTAACATGTCATTGTTCTTCGAGTAAATTCAAAAATGCTTTCAGCACGGGAGATTCGTTATCTTTGCGCCAGGCAGCGCCAATTTCAACTTCTGCTTGTATATCACTTAAATTTTGATAATAAACCCCGGGCCTTTTCAGGTTGGAAACGGATTGGGGAACCAAAGCGATTCCCATGTCTGCCGACACTAGGGCAATAATAGTCTGCATCTGTATCGCCTCTTGTGAGATTTCTGGGGTCAAACCACGTTGTTGAAAACAGCTCAAAATGCGGTCATGAAACGCAGGCGCAATTTTGCGGGGAAATAACACGATTGGCAAATCTTTATAAGTTTGTAGTTGGGTTGCTGCTTTGCGCTTTCGTCGATGTTCTGCAATCGCGAGGATTAAAGGTTCTACTCTCAAGCGTCGGTAGTCAATTATCGAGCAAAGATGGTCTGGTATCGGAGGAATCAACAAACCAACATCGATACTGGCTTTTTCTAATGCCTGTAGCTGAACATCGCTGGTGGCTTCGTGCAATTCAATTTTGACTTGCGGATGTCGTTGCCGAAAAGATTGTAGGCTTGGGGGCAGAACGCTATAGTCGGCGATAGAAACGAAGGCAAGTTTGAGTTCGCCGATATCACCGGCTGCGGCGCGTTGGCTTAAGGCTGGCAAACTTTCAATTTGTTGTAGTAGGCGTTTTGCTTCAGGCAGTAAGGCATGCCCAGCGGCGGTTAGACTGATTTGACGTGTTGTTCTATGAAATAAAGTAGCACCAAGTACGTCTTCTAAGCTTTGGATTGCTTGCGATAGCGGTGGCTGCGTCATGTTAAGACGTATTGCTGCTCGACCGAAATGCAGTTCTTCTGCGACCGCCACAAAGTAGCGCAGTTGGCGGGTTTCGATGGACATCAAGAAATTGGTGGAATTGTTTTTTAAAGACAGGGAACCAAGTAATGCCTAGACGATTGAACCAACCATTAGGCACATGATTTGGTAAACGAATAGGCGAACCATTACGCTGATAAGTTAAAGTTTATTCTTAAAATTGCGTTTGAGTCGCTCTTTTTTCATTTTGTCATGCATGCGATCTTCCTGTTTCTTATCTAAGCCAAGTGCATGTTCGATATATTCAAACCAGAGAAAAGCAAGGAAAGCCAAGCCATTGATCCACCACCAAGAGACTTGTTCCATGAATCCAATTTCACTTAATTTTAGACCGTAGAGTAATACTAAGATTATGATAAGTATCATGCTATGTGTTGAGTGTTAAGTGGGACGTGTTATTCGTAATGCTCGAGCAGCTCACGCTGCATCAAGGCTTCTCGTTGTATCGGTTCATCATAGGGATAAATTACAGGATGGTCAACTGCCGATGAACTTTACTTGAACCAGTTATTCGTCAAATTCTGCGCCAATTCTCGCGTGAATTGATTGGTTTGTAGAAAGAAAGACGTTAGAATAGTGGCACCGCAAATTTAACTGGAGAACACTATGAAAAAATACTTCGTTTTGGCAGCTGTTGCTATGAGCTTTTCTGGCGTTGCTATGGCAAATGCTGACTTGGCAAAATCAAAAAATTGCTTAACCTGCCACAGTGTTGATAATAAAGTTGTTGGTCCAGGTTTTAAAGACGTTGCTAAAAAATATGCTGCGGATAAAACAGCTGAAGCGAAATTGGTGCAAAAAGTATTGAAGGGTGGTAGCGGCACTTGGGGCGCAGTTCCTATGCCAGCCAATGCACAAGTAAGTGAAGCTGAGGCAAAAACACTAGTTAAATGGGTATTGAGCTTGAAGTAATACTCTTATCATTCAAAAATCAA
>CALKVB010000474.1 GCA_937996605.1 uncultured Oxalobacteraceae bacterium
ACGAGATAGTACAAGGTGACTGGAGTTCAGACGTGTGCTCTTCCGATCTCTCCAGTGCGCATGCATCTACTCCTAAAGCGCATGCCTCAAGTGCGTCTGCAAGTGCTGCAGCGAGTGCGCCCGCGATGAAAGCGGAAGCGAAGCCAGCGGCTAAAAATGAAGCGAAGCCAGAGGTCAAAGCTGAAGTAAAAACTGAAGCAAAAGCACCAGCTGCTAGCGCCGCAGCAAGTGCAGAAAAAGCTGCTGATAAAGCGGTAGAAAAACACGCAAAAGCGACACATAAAATGCACAAAGCAGCGTCTTCTGCAGCGTCAGCAGCCTCTGCAGCATCGATGAAGTAATTAATAAGTAACTATTAGTGAACCGAGGAACGGCGCTTCGTGCGCCGTTTTCTTTTGCATGGCTCTTTTGCATTTTAGTGGGGATTTTTTGCAGTTCGTCACACAGCTTCGTCGCTTCATCGACTTTTGCAGACAAGTTAAAAAAAACCATGCACACTGGGGGCTATCAACACATTCAAATTCGATTTTTTCCCTTCACAGGATTCACTGTTTGCTAAGGAGTATCACATGCGTAAATTTGGTTTAGTCGGAATCGCTGCTGCCGGTGCAGCACTTAGTCTTGTTTCTGGTTTGGCATTTGCGGGCGAGCAAAGTCGTGCAGCGACGCCATTCACCGCAATTCGTACGCAAGGTGCCTTGATTGTTGAAGTCGAAGTCGGCCCAGCATATTCGATTCGTGTAAAAGGCGATGATAAGTACATATCGCAAGTGGTCACTGACATTAGTGGCGATGAACTTCTGATTAGTTATAAAGAGAAGAAAAATATTCGCATTTCTGATGATTTAAAAGTGATTATCACGACACCCAGTCTGACTAAGTTCAAAATGGAGGGTGCTGGCATGACGACGGTGAAGAAGATCAATGGCGATCGTTTTGATTTGAATTATGAAGGTGTCGGGATGTTGGTGATGACAGGTAAAGTCACCAATTTCAAGGTACGCGAGCAAGGCGTTGGTCACGTCGAAGCGAAAGACTTAATCGCTGAAAACGTCGAAGCTAATGTAGAAGGAATCGGTTCAGTCAATGTCTATGCTTCCGAGAAGTTGAAAGCAAATGTACAAGGCATTGGTTCTTTGAATTATTACGGCCATCCGAAATCTATCAGTAAAACTGTGGATGGTATCGGTGGCGTGAGTGCAGGTAAATAAGCAATCGCGCTACCCTAACTGCAAGAAAAAACGGCTAGCATTGTGTGCTAGCCGTTTTCGCTTTCAAAACAGGTTTTTAAAGCTCTGAGTTTAGCGCGGTCTCAATTCAATACAGCTTCCGCTGCAACATAGGCGTATCCTAAATCGCGTGCGACTGCTTCATAGGTCACTTTTCCTTCGCATACATTTAAGCCATTGCGCAAATGTACATCGTCACGCAGTGCTTGTTTCCAACCCTTGCTTGCCAATGCAATGGCATGGCCGACAGTCGCATTATTGAGTGCGAACGTAGAGGTGCGTGCAACAGCGCCAGGCATATTGGCGACGCAATAGTGAATCACACCGTCGACGACATAAGTCGGCTCAGCATGCGTAGTCGCGTGTGAAGTTTCGAAACAACCACCTTGATCGATGGCGACGTCAACTACCACAGCGCCTTTCTTCATACGAGAAATCAAATCGCGACTAACGAGTTTAGGTGCTGCGGCACCTGGTACTAGTACGCCACCGATGACCAAGTCAGCAGAAAGCACCGCTTCCTCGATCGATTGTGCATTGGAATAAACAGTGGAAATGCGATTACCGTAAACCAAATCAAGTTGACGCAAACGATCGACACTCTTATCAAGCACGGTGACGCGTGCACCCGTACCGACCGCCATTTGCATGGCATTGGTGCCGACCACACCTGCACCGATAATGACGATGTGCGCTGGCGCTACACCTGGAACGCCACCAAGCAATAAACCCATACCGCCTTTCGATTTTTCTAGATGTGCTGCACCGGCTTGGATCGACATACGACCTGCAACTTCGCTCATCGGCGCGAGCAGAGGCAGACCGCCATTCGCACCGGTGATGGTTTCATAGGCGATACAGATGGCGCCTGATTTGACCAAGGCCGCAGTCTGTTCTGGATCTGGCGCTAAGTGCAAATAGGTGTAGAGAATCTGACCAGGGCGCAGCATCGCACACTCAACCGCTTGAGGTTCTTTGACCTTAACGATCATCTCGGCGTGTTCGAAAATTTCATTGGCGGTTTCTACTAATTCAGCACCGACTGCCAGATATTGTTCATCGCTCAAACCAATCTCGCCACCTGCATTTTTTTGTACTAAGACTTGGTGGCCACGTGAGGTTAATTCACGGACAGAAGATGGGGTCATGCCCACGCGGTATTCATGGTTCTTGATTTCTTTAGGTACGCCTACGATCATGATGTCTCTTTCTATAGCAAGGAAAGGAGCATCCTTGGCATGTGATGCCAAGGTGCCAATATTGTTATGCTTGGACTACAGGGTAATAGTCAAAGAAATTATGGCATTCGATGACGAAAGCAAAAATCGTAATTCTCAAAAAACTTGATTTTGATGAGTTCGAGAAATTGTGCATGCGCACATCGTATTAAATCCTGTACAGTTATTCACCTAGTGTAAGAAATTCCGGACAAAACTAAATAGGGAGCAGCGCCTATGAGTAATACTGTAGAACTTCATCGCGTCCTCAACGCGCCACCCGAACGGGTGTATCGTGCTTTTTTGAATGCCGAAGCGATGGCCAAATGGATTCCTCCGTATGGTTATACGTGCAGCGTGCATCATTTCGAGCCGTATGTGGGCGGAAGCTTTAAGATGAGCTTTACCAATTTCGCCAAGCAACAAAGCCAATCGTTTGGTGGTGAGTATATTGAGCTGGTGCCTAACGAACTGATACGCTATACCGATCAATTTGATGATCCAAATTTGCCCGGCGTATTACAAGTCGCCGTTACACTGCGGCCAGTGATCTGCGGCACCGAATTGCGGGTGGTGCAGGCGGGCATTCCAGAGGCAATTCCTCTGGAGCTGTGCTACCTCGGTTGGCAAGAATCTTTGGCGCAGTTGGCCTTGTTGGTGGAGCCTGAGGTCGCCTAGTTCTTCATGGCGATCTTTTGATATTGCCAATATTTACATCGAGAAAGAGGTTGTAGATGGTTCTCCTAGCTTTCGCACTTGCGGTGGTTCTCAGCGCATGGTTTTGGCATCGGTTTTGGCCTCGCCTATGGCTGGCTAATGCGAAAAGCCCAGTTTGAATAAAAAAGAAAAAAGGGTATAAATCTTTGCGACCTTTTCGTGTCTGCGACGTCTATACCAGTACATCATCTCGATGAACCCAAGATTTAATAGGAGAATCCAATGAAACGATTTCATGTACACGTCTCAGTAGACGATTTAGACGCCAATATTGCCTTCTACAGCAAATTATTTGGCCAAGCCCCAAGCAAGCAACAAGCCGATTACGCAAAATGGATGCTGGATGATCCCCGGATTAACTTTGCGATATCTAAGCGCGGCCACACGGTCGGTCTCAATCATTTCGGTATGCAGGTTGATACTGCGGAAGAGTTGTCTGCGCTCAAAATCATGGCTGATGAGGCATCGCAAGGGCAGAGCATCGATCAATCCAACGCGACCTGCTGCTATGCCAAGAGCGAAAAACATTGGACACTTGATCCACAAGGCCTCGCTTGGGAACACTATTTTACGATGGCTGACGCCGTGGAATTTGGTGACGATCACGCGCCCGATTCTAGCTCTTGCTGTATTCCGGTGATGAGTAGCGCGGAAGAAAAAGCGGCTGGCAATTGCTGCATGCCGAAAGTGTCTTCTGCTGGAAAATCTTCTTGTTGTTAAGTTTCAATAGTTCTTAATCAATCTGAATAAGTCGCAAAAATGCTCTCATCATCCACACCATCTGAACTTGGAATCGCTTATGCGCAATTGCGTTCGCAGTTGCGGAATTTCTTGCGACGTCATGTGTCTGATGCGAGCGTTGCTGATGATTTGGTGCAAGACATCTTTGTGAAAGCGTTACAGTCACATCGTACAGGCAAGTTGATTACCAATGTGAGCGCTTGGCTCTACACCGCTGCGCGTACTACCTTAATTGAT
>CALKVB010000475.1 GCA_937996605.1 uncultured Oxalobacteraceae bacterium
TTAGCTCGTTAATCAATACTTTGTATTCTTCAAAAATATCGTCGCTGTCACAACTCACCAAAAACAACAAAGTACTGTTGCGCTCAATATGTCGTAAAAAGCGTAAGCCCAATCCCCTGCCTTCGCTGGCACCTTCAATAATACCCGGAATATCAGCCATCACAAAACTTTTGTAATCACGGTAGGGTACTATACCAAGATTGGGTACTAAAGTGGTAAACGGATAATTCGCAATCTCAGGTTTGGCAGCCGATACAACCGATAACAAGGTTGACTTACCTGCTCCGGAAGGTCCAACAATCGCGACATATTCTCCAGGCTCCACAGAAAATGAAATATTACGGAAGATATACGGCTCTTGTGGGGCATAGGTGAACCCGAGATTTTCAAATCGTAAGGCACCTTTGATTTCCGCTTGTCCAAGTCCTGGATCATCAATTCCATTTTCCTTGGGAGTTAAAACAATATCAGCCAATCGATAAGAATACATGTCAGTCAAACGCCAACTCATAAACTGGTCGAACATGGCGCTGGCTCTACCAGAGAATTGATTTGAATAAGCGAGGAAAGCATACAACAAGCCTACCGTCATGGTTCCATCCATCACCGCTTTTGCGCCCAAATAAACCAGCGCCAAGTTAACTGCTGCATCCACAAAATTGTGCGAAATCGTCACCCACAAGTCTGCTTTGCTATGGGCGAGTTCTCGTTGTATGGTCTTCGAAAATTTATTCGCCCAGTCACTCTCGCGTTCGTTTTCAGCTCCCATGACTTTCAGAGTTTGAATCGCACGCACTGTTTCAATTCTTTTACCATTCTCAGCAATATGCGCTGTAAGCGCTTCCATGCCCAATCGAATTGAAAACGGTAAGATAACCAAACGTATAACCATGTATAAAACAAAACCGATCAAAGTGATGAGTGCCAAGGTAGGCGAAAAAATCAGCATCATGATTAGAGTTACAACCGCCAACACACCGTCAACCACGGTTGCCACCAAACTACCGGAAATCAGATTACGTACCGGGGTAATTGAATCAAAACGAGATAAAACGTCGGCGAGCTTGCGACGCTGAAACCAAGGTAATGGCAAACGTATCATGTGGCGGAATAGGCGTAAGGTCATATCCCAATTGAGCAGTGCGGTTAAACGCAGACTCACCAAGCTTCGGAATAGATTCGCACATACGTTAAAAACTGCGAACAAGCCAAACCCTAAGGCCAACGATACCAATAAATCACGGTCACCTTTTAAAGCAGCTTGATCTATCGCCAATTGCATATAGAAAGGGCTGGCGACGACGTAAGCCTGCAATAAAAACGATAACAATAAAATTTGCGCTAAGCCACCATACATGCTCGGTGTTAGTCGAAACCAAGACCACAAACTCAGAGGACTTTTAGCTTTGCGTTTCTTAAATTCTGGTGCAGGAGAAAGTTCAATCGCAATGCCTGTAAAGTGCTCGCTCAACTTATCTAACTTAAACTTACGCTTGCCTATTGCCGGGTCACAAATCGTCGCAATTTTGCCTTTCACTTTCTCCAATACGACAAAGTGATTCAAGCCCCAATGCAAAATCGCCGGAAGTTGTAGGTCAGGCACTTCGTTCAATTCGCATTTCACCGCTCGGCCGACCAAGCCTTGGGCTGCTGCGATATCGATGATTTCCTTCACGTTCATGCCACGCGAAGAGATTACGTATTTTCTACGGAGCTCAGATAAGTCAATCGGAGCACCAAGTTGCTTAAGTGCAACAGCAATACAGACGATTCCGCACTCAGTAGATTCAGATTGATAGTAGTTGTACATAAATTTTGCAAATAATGCTAATCGCAGCAGCTCTCAAACACCATTAGAACCATCCAGCAGAAAATATGGATGCTTATTTAAGAGTCTGTCCGATAAAAGCTGTTACATCTTGGGAAACGAAACGCATAAATTCAATTTCCATCCAGTCTAAATCAGCAGATTTAGATAGCAGGTGGTGTCGGTCGGTATAAAGTCGAAATTGAGTTTTCAGATTTATATCTTTTGAAAGTAAAAACCGGCTCTCCTCAACATTAATTTGCTTATCTAGTCCACCAAAAAACCAAATGCTTGGGATGTTTTTGTCTTTTAGCACTTTAACTGGGTCGAGATCATCAAAAAAATGAAGCTCAATGAGCGAAGATGGGAATAGTGGAATTTCTGCGCCATTCGGAAGAAATCCGTTTTCTGTCCCAATTGATTTATTTTTAATCGTTGACAATGCCCGCTCGTAATTGAATTCCAATCGCTTTCTTAAAATAATTATATTGCCATCGTCCCATCTGCCGTCCTTCAAATTCAAAAGAGTCTCTGAAAAACTCATAAAGTCGATCTCTTTTCTTTCAAATGCCTTTATGACTTCATCATTCGAAACAAATCCCCGCTTTTCCTTATCAAGCATGAAAACAGAATCAACGACTCGATCAACAAATTGCCATCTTGTAACATCTTTAAGAGGCATCGGTGGGCTACCAACAGCGACTACAGCAGCCACCGATATTCGTCTATCATCAATGATTTTTGCGATATGAGCGATGCCCTCAGACATCCCAAACAAAACAATTTTGTTCGCCCCCTTCGGGACAGTCATTTTCAGGTAATTTACGACCGCATCAATACTGTCCAGCATATCGTCTTGGGTCACCTGTTTAGAAGCAAACTCGTCAACACAATATTTCGCGAGTCCAATTTGATTCGGTAACGACTGATTTGCTATAGAGCGACATTGTTTGATTGTAGATCTGACCCCAGGATTTTCGAAACGAGCGACCATATTGCCACTCTTGACCAATGAATCGGCGAGTTCTTTCTTTGGCAACCGATCAGCCCATGTGGACGATGGTGTACTTAGCGACCAACCATCTCTGTCCGAATAAGCCAAAGAACCAACAAGAATAATGATGTTTCCTGACCATGCGCTAAATTCTCCACCAGGCCAATTAATTTCTCCAGTTACTCCCTTACCAGTCTTTAATTCGAATTCCTTTATTGCTGATGCAGTCGCAGGCGCACTCATAATGCTCGAATAAATGATAGAACAAAAAACACAAATTTTCATTATCAAGCTTAACTCAATTTTCATAATTTCATCTCGGCAACATTGACTTTTAGGAGTGGGCATAACACTGTTACCCACTCTTTAATCGATTACTTACGTTTCTTCAGTAGCCTGCACTCAGTGACCTGTTGCAACTGGCGCTGTTGATGTCTGTGATGCTGTTGAAACACAGACACGAGTGGTCTCATACTTAGGGGTATTGTCTTTATACGTTATCTTGATTCCTTCGAGACCAACGCTAACCTCTTTAATTGGAAGCCATCCATTGTCCGTCAAAACTGTCTTTACTGTTTCAGTGCAAGAAAGTGGTGGGTTAGTAATGTTCTTCGTTTCAGCTTCAATCTTTTTAGTTTCAGCTTTAATCTTGTCTAATTTCGCTTGCTCTAATTCATCGATTTTTTTACCCTTACCTGGGTCAGGATCAGGCTCAGGGGTTGGCGTTGGATCATACCCACCTCCACCATCCCCCGAATCAGACACGTCAATCTCTTCAGTAGTCGTATTACCATCTTGATCCATGTAGGTGCGCGTTTCTTTATGACTACGCGCTCCGCCGACTGCAACAGTGCCACCTGAAACACTTTGCATTTGCAT
Source organism: uncultured Oxalobacteraceae bacterium (assembly GCA_937996605.1). Classification (GTDB taxonomy): domain Bacteria; phylum Pseudomonadota; class Gammaproteobacteria; order Burkholderiales; family Burkholderiaceae_D; genus Undibacterium. The sequence goes on from CALKVB010000475.1 coordinate 3,681, forward strand.
CAAATCTAATTCCAACATAGTTCACCTTTCAAATTTTCACTTCATAGTTTAATTTACAATTTACCAAGATCGCAAAATGCGATTCTGGGTTTCAAAAACTTAGCGTGTGCACCCACCAAGCGTTGATTCTTTATGTACCTTGCCGATCAAACCTCGAATAGCGGAAGATTTCAAGATTAGCTGTATCTTTATCCTGCTCTTTTCTTTGCAGCCAAAATTGGATCAAGTAGCCAATCTAGTAAACTACGTTCTTCCAAGACCATATCAGCAGTCAAACCCATTCCTGGAGTGAGCTGCCATGCTCTCCCATAGGCAGCTAAACTCGTTTCGTTCAGAGTGACCCTGATTCTGAATAATTGCTCCCGAGCTTGAAGCGCGCTGGGTATATCGCTTGGCATGGTTGGAGCTTGGGACACGTCTCGCACAACGCCGGTTCCAACCCCAAAACTCTGGTAGGGAAACGAATCAAACATCAATCGAACCTTCCCACCTGGCTTAACAAAACCGATGGAACGCGAAGGAGCCCATAGCTCTACTTCGAGGCCTTGATCGCCCTTGGACTGCGTATTTTTGAGCGGCAACACAATTGCCAACACTTGATTAGGGCTCACGCTACTGCCCTTTTTGACTTGTAATGCGGTGACGATTCCCCGGGTTGGTGCCACTAGATGATCAGAGTAGCTCGCTTCTGTACTGAGCTTCTTCTCTGCTAGCTGAGAAAAGCTATTTCTGGCATCCGAAGTTAGTAGGCTCTCATCGGATTTCAGACGAGCCAATTGAGCATCGATCTGCTTTGCTTGATTTTGTTGACGTTCTCTTTCTCGCTCAAGATTCACCAAATTTTGTCGAGTTGCAATCAGCTCTTCTTCTTTCGCCCTTACCGTCAAGGCGGCGATGTGCCCCTGCTCACCTAACTTGCGCAAAGTTTGAACTGTCTGTTCTTGCATCGCGACACGTTGCTGTTGTAATTCACGTGTCGAGGCGAGTTGTTTTAAATCTTGTTCTAAGCCGGTGTGCCGTACAAGCAATTCGTCTTTTTGCGAGCGTAATTGTTCTTTTCTTGCAGCTAGTTGTTGATGATGTGCAGCGAATTGCTCTTGAGTATTTTCTTGCAATTTATCAGCAACAGAATCTCCATATTTCAGGCGTTGATTCGAGTTCAAGGAAATCAATTCTTGCCCTGCTTCAACGACTTGTCCTTCTTCCACCAAGACTTGATCTGCCACAGCACTTTTGGTCGCAACGATACGAAGAGCGCCGTCTGTTGCTGTAACTTGACCTTGTACCGTTTCCTTACGGGTATAGTTAGTGAAGCAAATAAACACCAGGCCTGTGAAAAACAATGCACAAAAGAAAAAGGTCATCACCCAATTACTGACGCCCGAAAGTCGAACCGGTGACCCAAATCTAGATTTGGCAGCCTGAACAGCTTCTTTCCTAAATAAACTTACACTTTTATCATTCATCTTGAAATGCCTACATATACGCCCAGCTCTCATCACAGGCAATCGGAGATGTTGCTGTGGATGAGATAATCGTTAATAGTACACTTAAAGTGGTCTTTTTGACAGTTATTATTTGGCTAATTCTAAAGTATTAAGTTATGACTGGTTTAGTTGCAAAATTTAAACCTTTTTCGAGCACAAATTTTAAAGGACGGTGCAAATCTCTTGTTAGCTCTTGTCGCCTGTTAGAAAAACCAGCCGAGTTATTGGCTTTAGTTTTTCCGAATGTTGCTTTCTACATCCTCATTTAATTTGAGAGTTGTATGTTGTCAGTGCAAACTCAATTTTTCAGACGAAAAAAAACCACCGCGCTTTCACACGGTGGTTTTCATCAAAGAAAATAAGTTTTACATCTTATTCAGCAGTTTGATTTCCGCTTTCAGACTCAACAACTTCTGCAACTGGCGTGAAGATTTCCTTCTCTGCTGCTAACAAGGCTGCGCGTTCGTCCGCTTCCCAAGATTCTTTCATCTTGCGAGCGCGATGGTAAGCGAGACCTGTACCAGCAGGTATCAAACGACCAACGATGACGTTTTCTTTCAAGCCGCGCAGAGTATCTTTCTTGCCCATGATCGCTGCTTCTGTGAGAACACGTGTGGTCTCTTGGAAGGAAGCGGCAGAGATGAAAGAATCTGTCGACAAGGAAGCTTTGGTAATACCCAACAAAATATTTTCATACGTTGCTGGAATACCACCGGCCTTATTGACGCGATCATTTTCGTCTAACAATTCAGAACGCTCAACTTGTTCGCCCATGATGTAGTTCGCATCGCCTGGGTTCACGACAACAACGCGACGCAACATTTGACGCACGATGACTTCAATGTGCTTGTCATTGATCTTAACGCCTTGCAAACGATAAACGTCTTGAACTTCGTCAACGATGTAGCGCGCCAAAGCTTCGATACCCAACAAACGCAAGATGTCTTGTGGATCGGCTGGGCCGTCAACAATCATCTCACCTTTGTTCACAACTTGGCCGTCATGCACCAAGACTTGTTTGTCTTTGGTGATCAAGAACTCGTGCTTCTCACCGTCCATGTCGGTGATTTCCAAACGTTGCTTACCTTTGGTTTCTTTACCAAACGCGACTGTACCAGTCACTTCCGCCAACATACCTGCGTCTTTTGGTGAACGCGCTTCGAACAATTCAGCAACGCGTGGGAGACCACCGGTAATATCACGTGTTTTTTGCGATTCAGTTGGGATACGCGCCAACACTTCACCAACGTGAACTTGTTGACCATCTTTCACTGTAATCAAAGCGCCAACTTGGAAACCAATCGTTACCGCGTGTTCTGTGCCGGAGATCTTCACTTCTTCGCCAGCGTCGTTCAACAATTTAACTTGTGGACGCAAGCTCTTACCAGCGGCAGAACCACGACGTTTCGCATCGATTACCACCAAAGTAGACAAACCAGTGACATCGTCAACCTGCTTAGCAACTGTCACGCCTTCTTCGACGTTTTCAAACTTAACCTGACCTGTGTATTCAGTAATGATAGGACGTGTTAACGGATCCCATGTCGCCAAATCTGTACCGGCTTTGATCGTCATGCCGTCTTTCACGATCAAGGTCGCACCGTAAGGTACTTTATGACGTTCACGTTCACGACCGTGGTCATCCGTGATCAAGACTTCTCCAGAGCGGGAAATCACGATCTGATCGCCTTTACCGTTAGTCACATAACGCATCGTTGCGGTGAAACGAATTGTACCGTTGGATTTTGCTTCAACAGAAGAAGCGATCGCTGCACGAGAAGCCGCACCACCGATGTGGAAGGTACGCATCGTCAACTGTGTACCTGGTTCACCGATGGACTGTGCAGCAATAACACCGACAGATTCACCCGCATTAACCAAGTTACCACGACCCAAATCACGGCCGTAGCACATTGCGCACAAACCGTAGCGTGTGTCACATGTCAATGGTGTACGTACTTTAACTTCGTCGATACCCAAAGATTCGATTTCTTCAACCATGAATTCGTCGAGCAAAGTACCTGCTTCGAACAAAGTCGCTTGTGTTTCTGGGTTGATGATGTCGTTCGCTGCAACGCGGCCCAAGATCAAGTCACGCAAAGGCACATTAACTTCACCGCCTTCAACGATCGCTTTCATGGACGCGCCATTCGCTGTACCGCAATCGTCTTCGATAACAACCAAATCTTGCGTAACGTCGACCAAACGACGCGTCAAGTAACCGGAGTTCGCTGTCTTCAACGCCGTATCTGCCAGACCTTTACGTGCACCGTGAGTGGAAATAAAGTACTGCAAAACGTTCAGACCTTCGCGGAAGTTCGCGGTAATCGGCGTTTCAATAATGGAGCCGTCTGGTTTCGCCATCAGACCACGCATACCTGCCAACTGACGAATCTGTGCTGCAGAACCACGCGCACCGGAGTCAGCCATCATGTAAATCGCGTTGAACGATTCTTGTGTACCGACAGTGCCATCACGACGGGTGACTGGTTCAACTTTGAGCTGCTCCATCATCGCCTTGCCGACTTCGTCACCTGTTTTACCCCAGATGTCGACTACCTTATTGTAGCGTTCGCCCGCTGTAACCAAACCGGAAGCGTATTGCTGTTCGATTTGTTTCACTTCGTGTTCTGCTGTTGCCAACAAAGTGACTTTTTGTGGTGGTACCAACATATCGTCGATACAGATAGAAATACCAGCACGAGTCGCCAAACGGAAACCGGACTGCATCAATTGATCAGCAAACACCACTGTCGCGCGCAAGCCGCACTTACGGAAGGAAGTATCGATCAATTTGGAAATTTCTTTTTTCTTCAAAGGACGATTCAAGACGGAGAATGGCAAGCCTTTTGGCAAGATTTCAGACAAGATCGCACGACCCACTGTGGTTTCGTAACGTTTTACCGTTTTAACGAATTCACCCGTGGTTTTATCTTTTGGATATTCGGTAATACGAACTGTGATACGTGTTGTCAGTTCGACTTCCTTGTTGTCCCAAGCACGAATCGCTTCGGAAACATCAGGGAACAACATACCTTCGCCCTTACCGTTGATCTTCTCACGCGTTGCGTAGTACAGACCCAAAACGATATCCTGAGAAGGCACGATAGATGGTTCACCGTTAGATGGGAACAAAATATTGTTAGAAGCGAGCATCAATGTGCGTGCTTCCATTTGTGCTTCGATAGACAAAGGAACGTGAACCGCCATTTGGTCACCGTCGAAGTCGGCATTGAAGGCCGCGCAGACAAGTGGGTGCAATTGGATCGCTTTACCTTCGATCAAAACTGGTTCGAACGCTTGAATACCTAAACGGTGCAAAGTTGGTGCACGGTTCAACATGATCGGATGTTCGCGAATCACTTCTTCCAAGATATCCCAAACCACTGGCTCTTGAATTTCAACGAGTTTCTTCGCTGCTTTGATCGTTGTTGCCAAGCCCATCAATTCCAATTTATTGAAAATGAATGGTTTGAACAATTCCAAAGCCATCAATTTTGGCAAGCCGCATTGATGCAATTTCAGTTGTGGACCCACCACGATAACGGAACGACCAGAGTAGTCGACACGTTTACCCAACAAGTTTTGACGGAAACGACCGCCCTTACCTTTGATCATTTCTGCCAAAGATTTCAAAGGACGTTTGTTTGCACCAGTCATTGCTTTACCGCGACGACCATTGTCTAACAAGGAGTCAACCGCCTCTTGCAACATACGCTTTTCATTGCGCGTAATGATTTCCGGAGCGCGCAATTCCATCAAGCGCTTCAAACGGTTATTACGGTTAATAACGCGACGATACAAATCGTTCAAATCGGAAGTCGCGAAACGACCACCATCCAAAGGTACCAACGGACGCAGTTCTGGCGGCAATACTGGCAACACTTCCATGATCATCCAGTCTGGTTTGATACCAGAACGTTGGAAGGCTTCCAATACTTTCAAACGCTTAGAATACTTCTTGATCTTCGCTTCAGATTTAGATTCTTTGAGTTCAGTACGCAAAGTTTCTGCATCACGATCGATATCGATAGAGCGCAACAATTCACGGATACCTTCTGCACCCATGAACGCGGTGAATTCATCACCGTATTCTTCGTACTTCGCAGCGTAATCATCTTCAGACATGATTTGGCATTTTTTCAGCGGAGTCATGCCTGGATCAGTCACAACATATGCTTCAAAATACAAAACACGTTCGATATCGCGCAATGTCATGTCGAGCACCATACCCAAACGGGATGGCAAGGATTTCAAGAACCAGATATGTGCTGTTGGGGAAGCCAACTCGATGTGGCCCATGCGTTCACGACGCACTTTAGCCAAAGTGACTTCAACGCCGCACTTTTCGCAGATCACACCGCGATGCTTCAAACGTTTGTACTTACCGCACAAGCATTCGTAATCTTTAATTGGGCCAAAAATCTTCGCGCAGAACAAACCGTCACGTTCTGGCTTGAACGTACGATAGTTGATTGTTTCTGGCTTTTTAACTTCGCCATAGGACCATGAACGGATTTTTTCTGGAGACGCGAGACCAATTTTGATCGCGTCGAATTGTTCATTGGGCTGAACTTGCTTGAATAGATCGAGCAGGGCTTTCATGTATTGCACTCCAGTGAAGTGTTGAATCGCTTTAGCTAATGGACTTCCATCTTCTTACTTTAGGTTTAACCCTGTTCGCATGGGCGGGAGAGCCTGATCAACATTGGGTTGATCCAAGTTCCGCCGATACCGGGAACAAAAAGCACAAAAAATCTTGGTCCATCTGAATGACCAACGCCCGAAGTGAATTCGGGCGGTGGCTGCATTACTAAAAATGCTACTAAACTACTATTTGAAACGGATTAGTTACGTTCGAGATCGATATCGATACCCAAAGAACGGATCTCTTTGACGAGAACGTTGAACGACTCTGGCATACCAGCATCGATCACGTGATCACCCTTAACGAGATTTTCGTACACTTTCGTACGGCCATTCACGTCATCGGACTTCACAGTCAACATCTCTTGCAAGACGTAAGACGCGCCGTACGCTTCGAGTGCCCACACCTCCATCTCACCGAAACGCTGACCACCGAATTGAGCTTTACCGCCCAATGGTTGTTGTGTCACGAGAGAGTAAGGGCCAGTCGAACGTGCATGCATCTTGTCATCAACCAAGTGATGCAATTTCAAGACGTGCATGTAACCAACTGTGACGTTACGTTCGAAAGCTTCACCAGTGCGACCGTCATACAAAGTCACTTGATTCTTCGATGGTGTCATACCCAATTGTTTTGCGATCTCGTCTGGATACGCCAAGTCAAGCATGCGGCGGATTTCAGATTCGTGAGCACCGTCAAACACTGGCGTAGCGAACGGAACACCGTTTTTCAGGTTAGCCGTCAATTCCATGATTTCTTGATCAGAGAATCCATCGATGTCTTCAGACTTACCAGACTCGTTATAGATTTGCTTCAAGAAGCCGCGCAATTCTTCGACTTTAGCTTGTGCTTTCAGCATTTCGCCGATACGCAAGCCCAAACCTTTCGCTGCCCAACCCAAGTGAACCTCGAGAACCTGACCCACGTTCATACGTGATGGAACACCCAATGGGTTCAACACGATGTCCGCTGGAGTACCGTCGGCCATGTATGGCATATCTTCCACAGGAACAATGCGTGAAACCACACCCTTGTTACCGTGACGACCCGCCATCTTGTCACCAGGTTGCAAACGACGTTTAACCGCCAAATACACCTTAACCATTTTTTGTACGCCTGGTGGCAATTCATCACCTTGCGTCAGCTTCGTACGTTTCTCTTCAAACGCCAAATCAAATTGATGACGTTTTTCAGCGATAGAATCTTTAATCGCTTCAATCGCACGCGCTGCATCTTCATCCGCAGGACGAATATCGAACCAGTGGTACTTGTCGAGTTCAGCTAAGTATTCCTTAGTGATGGTCGAACCTTTAGCCAATTTAGCTGGGCCACCGTTAGCGACTTTGCCAATCAACATGCGTTCCAAACGTTCGAAAGCATCGCCTTCCACAATACGCAACTGATCGTTCAAATCGAGGCGATAACGCTTCAATTCGTCGTCAATAATTTGTTGTGCACGTTTGTCGCGTTGGATACCTTCACGTGTGAAGACTTGAACGTCGATCACCGTACCTACCATGCCAGAAGGCACGCGCAAGGATGTATCTTTAACATCAGAAGCTTTCTCACCGAAAATCGCACGCAAGAGTTTTTCTTCTGGTGTCAGTTGTGTTTCACCTTTTGGTGTCACTTTACCGACTAGAGTATCGCCCGCAGTTACTTCAGCACCGATGTACACGATACCGGATTCATCCAGGCGCGCTAATTGGTTTTCAGCAAGGTTGGAGATATCACGCGTGATTTCTTCCGCACCCAACTTCGTGTCACGCGCTTGGCAAGACAATTCTTCGATATGGATCGATGTATAGCGGTCATCAGCAACCACTTTTTCAGAGATCAAGATCGAATCTTCGAAGTTATAACCATTCCATGGCATAAACGCGATCAACATGTTTTGACCCAGAGCCAATTCGCCCAAGTCTGTTGATGCACCGTCAGCCAATACGTCACCTTTAGCCACTACGTCACCGACTTTAACGATAGGACGTTGGTTGATGTTCGTATTTTGGTTAGAACGTGTGTACTTGATCAAGTTGTAAATATCAACACCAACTTCACCGGCTTGCGCTTCAGCGTCATTCACACGAATAACGATACGGCCCGCGTCGATGTAGTCAACTTTACCGCCGCGCAATGCTTGTACTGTTGTACCAGAGTCGACCGCTACTGTGCGTTCGATACCTGTACCGACAAATGCTTTCTCTGGACGCAAGCAAGGCACAGCTTGACGTTGCATGTTGGCACCCATCAACGCCCGATTCGCATCATCGTATTCCAAGAATGGAATCAAAGATGCCGCGACAGAAACCACCTGACCTGTCGCAACGTCCATGTATTGAACGCGTTCTGGAGAAACCAAAATCGTTTCGCCAGCTTGACGAGATGAAACCAACTCATCGCACAAACTACCATTGCCATCGATAGTCGCATTCGCCTGAGCGATGATGTAACGACCTTCTTCAATCGCAGACAAGTAGTCGATCTGATTCGTGATCTTGCCGTCGATAACTTTACGGTATGGTGTTTCCAAGAAACCGTATTCGTTCAAACGAGCATATAACGCCAAAGAGTTGATCAAACCAATGTTTGGACCCTCTGGAGTTTCGATTGGACACACACGACCGTAGTGAGTTGGATGAACGTCACGGACTTCAAAGCCAGCACGTTCACGTGTCAAACCACCAGGTCCCAATGCGGAAATACGACGCTTATGCGTGATCTCTGACAATGGGTTCGTTTGATCCATAAACTGAGACAATTGTGAAGAACCGAAGAACTCACGAATCGCTGCAGAGATAGGCTTAGAGTTGATCAAGTCGTGCGGCATCAAGTTGTCTGCTTCTGCTTGACCCAAACGCTCTTTAACAGCGCGTTCAACACGGACCAAACCAGCACGGAATTGGTTCTCAGCCAATTCACCGACACAACGTACGCGACGATTACCCAAGTGATCGATGTCATCGACTTCGCCACGACCATTACGCAACTCAACCAAGATCTTAATCACAGCCAAGATATCGTCATCAGACAAAGTCATCGCGCCAGTCAATTCATCACGACCGATACGGCGGTTGAATTTCATACGACCAACAGCGGACAAATCGTAACGTTCTTCGTTGTAGAACAAGCCGTTGAACAATGCTTCAACAGACTCTTCTGTTGGCGGTTCGCCAGGACGCATCATGCGGTAGATCGCTACACGTGCTGCCATTTGGTCAGCGGTGTCGTCTGTACGCAAAGTTTGGGAAATGTAAGCACCTTGATCCAACTCGTTGGTGTACAGAGTTTGGATATCAGTGACCTTCGCATCGCGCAATTTTTGCAACAACTCTGGTGTCAATTCATCGTTTGCATTAGCGATCACTTCGCCTGTATCTGCATCGACAATGTTTTTCGCCAATACGCGGCCGAGCAAGTAATCTTCTGGCACCGAGATCATCTTGATGCCTGCGGATTCGATTTCACGCACGTGCTTGGAATTGATACGCTTGTCTTTAGCAACGATCAATTTGCCTGACTTGTCGGAGATATCGAAACGAGCAACTTCGCCGCGCAGACGCTCAGAAACGAATTCCATTTCTGCGCCATCGCTATGCAATGCGAAATTATCGAATACGAAGAAATTAGCCAAGATCTGTTCATTCGTCATGCCGATGGCACGCAACAAGATCGTGACTGGCATCTTACGACGACGGTCAATACGGAAGAACAAAATATCTTTCGGATCGAATTCAAAATCCAACCATGAACCACGGTAAGGAATGATACGAGCCGAGAACAACAACTTACCAGAAGAATGTGTCTTACCACGGTCATGCTCAAAGAACACGCCAGGAGAACGGTGCAACTGAGAAACGATAACGCGTTCAGTTCCGTTGATCACGAAAGAACCAGTCGTCGTCATGAGCGGCAATTCGCCCATATAGACTTCTTGTTCTTTCATTTCTTTAACGACTGGCTTGGTTGGAGATTCTTTATCGAGAATCACCAAACGCACTTTCGCACGCAAAGGAGATGCAAATGTCAAACCGCGCAGTTGACATTCCTTGACGTCGAAGGCTGGATCGCCTAAAACATAGGATAGAAATTCTAAACGAGCGAACCCATTGTGCGACACGATCGGGAAAATCGAGGTGAAGGCTGACTGCAAGCCCTCATTTTTACGGGTAGACGGTGCTCTGTCGGCCTGTAAAAAACTCTGATATGACTCGAGCTGGGTCGCCAGCAGGAACGGAACGTTGTGGACGTTGGCGCGTTTCGCAAAAGATTTACGAATGCGCTTCTTCTCAGTAAATGAGTAGTGCATGGACACTCCGTGAGTGACAAGGAAGGATGGAGAATTCAGATTTCAAAACTTTTTTCTCTAGCAGAAAATACATCAAGAAACCTCAAGTCTCAGCCCTCGCCTTAAAAGGTTCAGCTTAGGGACAACAAACAAAAACAAATCTATCGCGAGAACGACAGAGAAGCCAAAGAGGAACCTTCTCTTGCAAGAAGATTCCTTACTTTGACTTAGGCAAACTCGAAAGTCTGCCAGTATAACACGGAATTACTTAACGTCAACTTTCGCGCCAGCATCTTCCAATTTCTTCTTAGCAGCTTCAGCGTCAGCTTTTGCAACGCCTTCTTTAACTGCTTTTGGTGCGCCATCAACGAGGTCTTTAGCTTCTTTCAAGCCCAAACCTGTGATTTCGCGAACTGCTTTAATAACGCCAACTTTGTTTGCACCAGCTTCAGTCAGAATTACGTTGAATTCTGTTTGCTCTTCAGCAGCAGCAGCGCCACCACCAGCAGCTGGACCAGCAACTGCCATTGCAGCTGCAGAAACGCCGAATTTTTCTTCGAAAGCTTTAACCAAGTCGTTCAAGTCCATTACGGACATCGCGCCTACGGCTTCCAAGATATCTTCTTTACTAATTGCCATTTGAAACTCCTAATTTTTTAAAAAACATCGATTCAGTATTTGACGGAAACGTCAGCTAGTCGCAACTAAGCGATTAAGCAGCTTCTGCTTCTTTTTTCGCTGCCAAAGCTGCGAGGCCACGTGCGAAGCCGGATACAGGTGCCTGCATCATGCCCAACAATTGTGCCAACAATACTTCGCGGCTTGGAATGCTTGCCAATGCAACAACGCCAGCTTTATCCAAAGATTTACCAGCGTAGTTACCAGCTTTAACGACTAACTTGTCATTGCCTTTTGCAAAGTCATTAACGACCTTAGCAGCAGCAACAGCATCGTCCGAGATTGCATAAATCAACGGACCAGTCATTTCGTTAGCGAGGCTTGCAAATGCAGTTCCCTCTACAGCGCGACGTGCGAGTGTATTTTTCAACACGCGCATGTAAACGCCTTGAGCACGTGCGTTAGCACGCAATTGCGTCAAATGACCGACCTGGATGCCACGGTATTCAGCTACGACGATAGTCTGTGCAGTTGCTACTTTTGCAGAGACTTCAGCGACGACGGCCTTTTTGTCATTCAGATTGAGACTCACGGTCAACCTCCATTAATGATATTCAGTCTGCACACCAGGATGATGCACTTCCCTCATATCGTTTCGAACACGGCGTCCGAAGTTAGGAGTTCCACTGGCGGACCAGTAATCACTACAAAACTTGTTCGGGTACACCATCTGCGTTGGGCACTTGGACTTGCTTCCTTATATTTAACTCTCGCGCTTGACTTGAGAGCCCAACGGTCTTTGACACTCTGATTGCTCACAACCCTAAAATCGGAAGCAATCAGCCCAAAGATGCGCCACCCACTTTGCAGCAGATGGACTTAATTTTGAAATCTACTTAATTAAGCAGACAAGTTGGCGTGGTCTACGCGTACACCTGCACCCATAGTGGATGAGATAGATACTTTACGCAGATAAACACCTTTACTTGTTGCTGGCTTAGCTTTGTTCAACGCGTCGATCAAGGCCAACAAGTTCGCTTTCAAATCGCCATCAGCGAAAGATTTACGACCGATTGTTGTGTGGATGATACCTGCTTTGTCTGTACGGTATTGAACTTGACCAGCTTTAGCATTTTTAACTGCTGTAGCAACGTCAGGAGTTACTGTGCCAACTTTTGGATTCGGCATCAAACCGCGTGGACCCAAAACTTGACCCAATGTACCAACGATACGCATTGTGTCTGGAGAAGCGATCACAACGTCAAATGGCATGTCGCCAGCTTTAACGCGTTCTGCCAAATCTTCCATACCAACAATATCTGCACCAGCTGCTTTAGCTTCTTCAGCTTTTGCACCTTGTGCGAATACCGCTACGCGTACTGTTTTACCTGTGCCGGCTGGCAATACAACTGCACCGCGAACAACTTGGTCAGATTTTTTAGGATCTACGCCGAGTTGAACAGAAACGTCGATAGATTCATTGAATTTTGCAGTTGCGCATTCTTTGATTAACGCGATTGCGTTATCAAATGGATACACTTTCAAACGATCTACTTTAGTTTTCAGCAATTTTGCTTTTTTGGATAACTTAGCCATTACAGACCCTCCACCGTGATGCCCATGGAACGAGCGGAACCTGCGATTGTACGAACAGCAGCATCCATATCAGCAGCAGTCAAATCTTTATTTTTGAGCGTTGCGATTTCTTCAGCTTGCTTACGAGTCAACTTACCGACTTTGTCAGTATGTGGCTTAGCAGAACCTTTAGTGATGCCAGCTGCTTTTTTGATCAAGTAAGTTGCTGGAGGCGTCTTCATCACGAATGTGAAAGACTTATCAGCAAATGCTGTAATCACAACAGGAATTGGCATACCTGGCTCAACACCTTGAGTCTGCGCGTTGAACGCTTTGCAGAATTCCATGATGTTCAAACCGCGTTGACCCAATGCTGGACCGATTGGTGGGGATGGGTTTGCTTTACCAGCTGGCACTTGCAGCTTGATAAAACCAATAATTTTCTTTGCCATGATGGCTCCTTCTATGGTTGAGTGGTAGCGCCTTTCAATTAATACTCCAACTAAAAGGCTCCTCGCTTTTTTTCACCAGCTTTTACATTTCTGTGCGGTGCCAGCCCCGCTTCTTACATTTACTGCTTATACTTTTTCGACTTGCGCGAATTCCAAATCAACCGGAGTTGCTCGACCGAAGATGGTTACATTAACGCGAACTTTTGACTTGGCGTAATTAACTTCTTCGACATTGCCGTTGAAATCTGTGAATGGACCTTCTTTAATACGAACCACTTCACCCACTTCATACAATACTTTTGGCCTTGGCTTTTCAACACCATCCTGCACTTGTTGCAAAACTTTTTCAATTTCATGGCGCGGAATTGGCGCAGGCTTATTGGACTTACCACCAATAAAGCCAGTCACTTTACTGGTGTTTTTCACCAAATGCCAAGTATCATCAGTCATTTCCATTTCGACAAACACATAGCTTGGAAACAGGCGACGCTCAGATACGCTTTTCTTACCGTTTTTAACTTCAATCACTTCTTCAGTTGGAACCAAGATTTGACCAAACAAATCTTGCATTTCTGCGCGCTCAATACGCTCTACGAGAGCACGTTGAACGCTTTTTTCCATACCAGAATAGGCATGCACCGCATACCATTTTTTTGCGCTCTTAGGGACAGAAACACCAGAGTCCTGCTCTGGTGTTTGCTCTGCGCTATTCTCTGAGATTTGTTCGCTCATTATTATTTAAGCCCAAGAATTACGTTCATAATCAAATATTCAAGAACTTTATCAGTCGTAAACAAGAAGATCGCCATAATCAAGACAAACCCAAATACGACCAGAGTCATTTGCCCCGCTTCTTTGCGCGTCGGCCAAACAACTTTCTTTGCTTCACGAACAGACTCTTTCGCGAATGCGATCAGATCACGACCCGTTTGTGAAATCAGAATCAAAATCGCTGCTACAACTACACCACCAACCAAAGCACCGAGACGCACGTATTTTGGCTGACCCACCAAGACGTAAAACGCAACAATCCCAGCGATCGCAGCAACGATTGCCAGGGTAACCTTGAGTTTATCGCCGGAAGTACTAACGGTTTGAATGGATTGGTTAGACATGCTTACTTTACTTTCGATGCCTTATGGCTTTTTTTGGTGGCAGGGGCGGAGGGAATCGAACCCCCAGCCTACGGTTTTGGAGACCGTCGCTCTGCCAATTGAGCTACACCCCTACACTTCAGAACTTCTAAGCAAAAACAGCGATCCATAACGGATCGCCATTTTCGTTATTATACCACTAAATTACTCAATAATTTTTGCAACAACGCCAGCACCTACTGTACGACCACCTTCACG
>CALKVB010000476.1 GCA_937996605.1 uncultured Oxalobacteraceae bacterium
CTGCGCCTGTAATTTCGCGGTCTTTTCTGTGACTCGTTCTTCTAGGGTACGATGCACACTTTGCACGTGATCCGCCATCTGATTGAAGGCTTGTGCTAAGACACCGAATTCGTCTTCGGTTTCAATTGATAAGCGCACATCGAGATCATCTTTGCTCATACGGGCGATGCCTGATTGCATGCGGGTAATTGGGCCGACTATCCACAAGTACAATAGATACAGCAAGGCGATACTGGCGGCCAAAGACATGAAAATCAAAGCCGTCTGACACAAGCGTAGCCACGTGGTTTTCTCCGCCAACTCCACTTCCACCAGCGATACCAAGCGATTGATACTACCGACAAACACGGGCAATCCTTCGACATATGCGGCTAAGGCTTGTTGCTGTTGCTGCGGTTCATGGATGGTGGCGATGCGTAACAAGGACGGACGCATCACGTTTTGCCAATCTTTCTGTACGTCTTTGACTTGATGTCGGATCGATGATGTTTGCGGTAGAAATAATGGGCGTCTTGGATCACCGGTTTGCAGATCGGCTAGCACCCGATCAAACTCTTCGAGCTCGGTCGCAATATTGGTATCTGGTAAAGGATGTTCCAACATCTGCACTAAACGATACGAGCGCATGCGCAAACTACCAGCCTCATTGATCGCTGCACCACCACCTTCTAACTGCCATGAAAGCAATAAGGTGTATGCAATCGCCGCCAAGGTTAAGCACAAGCCCACCACCGTCATCAATAAGATACGGAAGGTTATGCGCTTTCCCATCGGGATTTCATGCGATGTACTCATAAGGCAAAAACTCTCATTTTTTCTTGGATCTATTCCGCAGTTTGACCTAGCTAAGCAAAGTATCCACTTCTACTATTTTGCTTTTTAGGCGTTCATACTTCAGCATGTATTTCATGGTGATTCATTCCCAATGGACATACCATCGGCAAAAAACTATCGGTACGGTCGGAATACGCTAATAGTGCACCATGCGTCATATCGAAATACCAACCATGCAAAGCCAATTCACCGCGCTGCTCACGCTCTTTCACCCAAGGGAAACTGCGTAAATTATTCAATGATAAGATAATCGCACCTAATTCACACGCATGATTTTGCACTTCGCTAGAACAATGGCTCAAACGCGACAAAACCTGTTGCTTGACTGGCTCCACGATGCGCATCCAGCGACCAATGAAATCGATCTTTCGACTGGGCTGATAACCTTGCATCAGCGCCCGAATGCCACCACATTTTTCATGCCCCATCACAATGATACGCTCAACTCTCAAGGCTTCCACCGCGAATTGTATGGCTGCACTTACGCCCTGTTGATTCCCCGTTTCATTACAAGGTGGGACAAGATTTGCCACGTTGCGAATCACAAAAATATCGCCTGGGTCACAGTCTAATAGCAAAGCGGGATCAACGCGGGAGTCACAACAACCAATCAACAGCGTTGTTGGGTTTTGGCCATTACTCAATTGATCATACAGGCCCTTATCGCCGGCAAAATATTTTTCTTGGAATCGCTGAAATCCCTCAATAAATTGATGAATGTTTCTGACTTGCATACAAGAGTCCCTAATCTCTGGGCCTGTTCAACAAACGCATTAACCACCCGTTTGCGACATAAAACGAATGATCTGCGTTGGCTTACTATTAAATTCATGACGCTCTGGTTTGAGTTCTATCGCTTCACGAATACATTGTTCTAATTCGGTATCGCTGATGCCATCGCGCAAACGCTGACGCAAAGGAAACTGCGAGTTCTGCCCTAAACACATATACAACGTGCCATCAACACCTAAACGCACACGATTGCAGGTGGCGCAAAAATGTTGACTCATCGGTGAAATAAAACCAACCGTGCTGCTTCCATCACGATTACTCCAATAGCGCGCAGGGCCACCACCAATTTCTTCGACCATCGGTTGTAAATCAAAGCTCTTAACCAGTTCTTCTCGGATTGGTTGCAAATCACGGAATTGAGAAGACTGCCCCGTACTTCCTACCGGCATGGCTTCAATTAAGCGGAGAATAAAACCTTCCTCCATACAAAAGCCGACCATGCGCTTAATTTCGTGATCATTGATTCCACCGAGCACCACCATGTTCAGCTTAATCGGCCGCATTCCCACGCGCTTCGCCGCCTGCAATCCTCGCATCACTTGCTGCAAATTATCACTACCGGTAATCGATTCAACACAGGCACGATCGAGACTATCTAAACTCACATTCACACGTCGCACGCCAGCTGCATACAAGGCCTCGGCATGCTTTTCGAGTTGCGTGGCATTGGTCGACAAGGAAATATCTTCAATCTCGGAATGTGATGACAAGGCCAGCACTAAATGACTTAAGTTCTTGCGCAATAAGGGTTCACCGCCAGTTAATCGAACCCGCCTTACACCCATGCGCCCGAAAGCAGCAACCACACGTTCGATCTCAGCGAAATTCAACCAATTTTCTGGTTCTTCGAAGCCGCGAAATCCCTTGGGCATGCAATAACTACAGCGCAAATCACACTTATCGGTGACCGATACGCGTAAGTAATCGACTTGACGCCCAAAACGGTCGACCAAGCTTGACGTTGGATGACTAGCGTCTAGGCTGGCGCTCAGCGGAATGGAATGGAATGACGGATTTGTATTCATGCTTGCATTGTGCGGGGTAACAAGATCCGCAGCAATTCGCCAGCAAGCTAAATCATCTAGTTCTTTTGGGGGATAAAACTTGATTTCGATCAATTCTAGTAAATCGACAAAGAAAGGAAAACTGAGACCCGCAGCCCTGCCGCATCGCACAACTCAGATCAAGAAGACGAATTAGGTTTGAATTGCATTTGTTTTCGATAACTGAAGAGGCACTTCAATATCAAAACTGCCATGCTTAGCTGTGACAGCGCAAAAAGCAAACCCGCCACCACCCGCATTTGCGCCGGTGCTAATGGCAAAACAACTAACATGATTAAACTTAGTTGCACCAGCCTAGCCTGCCAGCGCAAGTACTGTGGCGGCAAGATCACCTGCATACTGGGTATCTTTTGCCCTAGGGGGATAGCTCGGCGTACGTGCAAGAAAACCAAAAACGGAATAATTTTACCGAGCATCGCATTCACCGGAAATACGCCGCCACCAATCAAGCAAGCGACGCCTATCCACCATGGAATCGCGCGGAAAAATTCTCCTTGCAAAGAATCTTGTGCCAACAGGTTTTCCAGCAAAGGGGAACACATCCACAACAAGAGCAATACCGCGGCACCTGCCCAACTTAAGACACAGCCTAGCCACAAGCTCCAAGCTGGATCAAAACGACGACGCGCTTGTAACAGATGGCGCAAGATCGGAAGAGCACACGTCTGAACTCCAGTCACCTTGTACTATCTCGT
>CALKVB010000477.1 GCA_937996605.1 uncultured Oxalobacteraceae bacterium
ACGACGCTCTTCCGATCTCATTGAAAGCGTGGATCTCATCGTTATACATCTGTGGCGATGATGGCTTACGTCCGCGACGTGCAGCTTCTTTGACTGTTGGTAGCGTGTAAGCTGAGGTGTCGATATCCGCAATACTTGGGCTGCGCACTTCGCTTTGCTTCGGTGTTGCAGAGTCGGCCTTCGCGCTGATGTCTTCCGTTTTTACGACGGCTTTCGCTGTTCGTACTCTTGTTTTCGTCTCGGTGCTGTCGAGTTGCTCAATTGAGGATGTAGGTTGCGCGTTGGCCTTATCTTGTTGTTCGGGCTTTATGGTTGCAACCACTACCTTTTCACTATCTTCATTGTCAGTCGTGCTGACCACTTGAGCTGCCAGAGAAATCGCGCGCTTCTTCTTCACTTTGACGACTGCTTTCGAGGCGCTTGTCGCCACTTGTAAGCTACCATCTTCGCCCACAAAAACAGCATTGGCCTCTGACGTATCAAGCGTCACTGTTTGTTCTGGCACGGATACATCCTGAGCGAGTTGCTGCAAGTTTTCTTCAATATGAGCTCCTACCTCAGTTTTAGCTTCAACTGGCGCTGTTGTTTCAGCAGCGATCTCGGGAGCGATTTCGGAAGCGAACTCAATTGATTTAGATGACTCGTTATCCTTTTCGGTCGCGGTAGTTGCGAGGCGCGAGCGACGTTTGGTAACCACGGTGACAGACTGTACTTGCGTACGAATCACATCTCCGGAGTCGAGTTCAGGAGATTCTGTGAGTACGGGCAGAGCGAAGGTTCTGGTCTCCGCTTGGATATTTTTTGTTTTGCTGCTCGCCAGGGTTTTGCCGAGCTTGATGGTTTTTGTCTTACCATTGGCTACTTCATCTATTGAGGTAGCTGATTGCGATGTGGATGATGTTAAGCTGTTTTTCATGTAACGAATTAAGTGCGACAACAAGTGCCAATCAAATTTGGATGGCAACAACAAAAGCAATAGGTAAACCAACGCAAAAAATATCCCCATTCCAGCATGCTGACATGCAGGAAGTTTGGAGCTTGTTTATCAATGAAATAAAAAACCCGCGGTTGCGGGCAATTTGTTGATGTATTTTTTTTGCGTATATTTATGCGAGGTCGGGATTATCCACGGCTTCACCTTTCTTGACAAGCGAAACCGCGAATTTAGAAGCATAATTTTATAGTTTAAATAGTTTAGGAATAATGACTTGTTGAGAAAAAAATAAGCAATACTTCTTTCTTGGTCTCTGTAATCGAATTCGCTTAAGAAATACGCCGCGGCTGATGCCACTCAATCTCGATGCAAATACTTGCTTTTTATTCGAAAACATAGAGTAAAAGCATGAGCCTTGTTACAATACGCGCTTCGTCTTCTTTTTAGCACTTAACTATCATGATTGATATTCAACTTCTTCGTAAAGACATCGACAGTGTGGCTGCACGCTTGGCGAGCCGCAAATTTATTTTGGATGTGGCGACCTTTAACACTTTGGAGGGAGAGCGTAAACAAATTCAAAGTCGTACTGAAGAGTTGCAAGGCAAGCGCAATTCATTGTCTAAACAAGTCGGCATGTTGAAAGGCAAGGGCGAAGATGCGTCTGCGGTGATGGCTGAAGTGGCGGCAATTGCAGATGAACTCAAAGCTTCTGAAGTGCGCCTGGGAGAAGTGCAAATTGCGCTGAGTAATTTCATGTTGACGATCCCAAATCTTCCGGATGAGTCTGTGCCAGTTGGGCAAGACGAATCTGGCAACGTGGTGGTACGTAGTGTTGGTACTCCACCAAGTTTTGATTTTCCAGTGAAGGATCATGTCGATGTTGGTGCTGCGCTTGGTCTGGAATTTGACGTCGCGGTGAAATTGACGGGCTCACGTTTCGCCGTATTAAAGGGCGGAATCGCTCGGCTGCATCGCGCTCTTGCACAATTTATGCTCGATACGCAAACTATGGAGAACGGCTACACAGAACACTATACGCCGTACATGGTGAATGCGGATTCGATGCGTGGCACCGGACAGCTACCAAAATTCGAAGAAGACTTGTTTGCTGTAAAAAAAGGTGGTCAAGAGGGAGAAGGTGAGTCTTTCTATTTGATCCCAACTGCGGAAGTGACTCTGACCAATACTGTACGTGACGAGATTTTGTCGGCAGATTCCTTGCCAATCAAAATGACAGCACACACCCCTTGCTTTCGTTCGGAGGCAGGCAGTTATGGACGCGATACCCGCGGTATGATCCGTCAACATCAGTTCGATAAAGTGGAATTGGTGCAGGTGGCACATCCAGAGAAGTCGATGGAAGCGTTGGAAGAAATGGTTGGACATGCAGAAATGATTTTGCAAAAATTGGGATTGCCGTATCGAGTCATGAGTTTGTGTACCGGTGATATGGGCTTCGGCGCAGCGAAAACCTATGATCTAGAAGTGTGGTTACCTGCTCAGAATACCTACCGTGAGATTTCTTCAATCTCTAATATGGGGGCCTTCCAAGCACGTCGTATGCAGGCCCGCTTCCGTAATGCTCAAGGTAAAACTGAACTAGTGCATACCTTAAATGGCTCGGCGCTCGCAGTTGGCCGCACTTTAGTCGCTGTGCTTGAGAACTATCAGCAAGCTGACGGTAGTGTAGTAATCCCAGAAGCACTTCGTCCGTACATGGGTGGTATTGAAAGATTGTTGGCATTGTAATTAGCTAAGTTTCGACCCCGTTAAAAAACCAGCTTTTAGGGCTGGTTTTTTTATGTGCTTGCCTGTTTTTTATTCTTTACGCCTATCGATAAAAAGGCTATTGCCATGAATTTTTTTTGCCTGCTTTTTGGCGTCAGCTGCAGCGACAGAGATTTGATGATGTGATTGAAAGCTAAAAGGCAAGGCTTGGATAACGCCTAGCGAAATGCTTATGAGAGGATAAAATACTTTTTTTCCTTGCCTATCCTCGCTGATGTAGCCTCCTTGTTCGAGATCTTCATGGCTATAAAATTCTCGAATCGTACTTTCAAATCGATTGAGAATATTTTGGCAGCGATCTTCCCAATCTGGGCTTTGAAACAAAATGATGAAGTCGTCTCCTCCAATGTGGCCAATGAAATCAGCGTCGATGTCGCACGCATCACGTAAAATTTTGCTTGCCATTTGAATTACTTCGTCGCCACGTTGATATCCGTAGACGTCATTGAAGGGTTTGAAATGATCGAGGTCCGCGTAGCATGCAGTGAAAGATTTTCCTTCGCTTAAGAATTGGTCAATGTGCTGATTAATCGGAACATTACCTGGCAATTGCGTTAGTGGATTCGCATATCGCGCCGCCTCAATTTGCAATTGTGTGATGGTTCTCATTAAATCGGGTCCTGTTGCTAGGCCCAGATATTGTCCGTTCTCGGTGATGAGAATACCGTTGATCAGTTGATCTGGGTCTGCTGCGACAATCGCATGACTTACTTCATGTAAGCTTGTTCCGTGGTCAACAATGACAGGATTTTTATCCATGAAAACGGTACATGCTTTTTTACCATACAGTTCCCGCTGAAAGGGTCGCGAAAAACGATCGATCATGGTGTGCCGATTGATAACACCGATAGGTTTTCCATTGTCAACGATAGGGATGACTTTCAGATTGGGATCAAGAAGAAACCGGTTTTCTAACTCGTTATTTAACATGTGCGGGTGTGCGACGGCAGGATACTTGATTAGCTGTCGAATCGTTTTGGTAACCGGATTCTTAGAGTTTTCCGATGAACGTGACTTTGTTTGGGCTTGCAAAATGCTGCGTGCGACTTCGGCAGAAATTGTCTTTGCGGGAGTCGTGTGAGGTTTGGCGATATGGTAGCCTTGGCCACAGGATACGCCTAATTGCTTAACCGCGATGAGTTCGCCATGGGTCTCGATACCTTCGGCAATTACCTTGGTGTCGGATTGTAGGGCAATGCTTTGAATCGATCGGACGAATTGCATCTTCACTGGGTCTTTATCGATTCCTTGAATAAAATGCATATCAATCTTGACGAACTCGGGCTTAAGTTCCGACCACAGACGTAAGCTGGAGAATCCTTCTCCTAGGTCATCGATGGCAATTTGAAAGCCCATGCGACGATAATGTGCAACTGCCTCCTGCAGCAGCACGTAGTCATGGGTTGGTTGATATTCGGTAAGTTCTATAATCACCCGTTTGGGATCTATACCAAGGGAGGTGATGTAGTCTAGTGTTTGGCCGTGCTTTGCATCTTTTTGCAGTAGGCACTCAGGACTGACATTTAAAAATAACTTACCGGGTAAATTGAGCGCTTGAAATTGTTCTAATACGATTCGGCGGCATAAATGCTCAACGTCAACTGTCAGATTGTTTTCCCAGGCAGCTTGAAGTAGTTTGATGGGTGAATGCAAGATGCTATCGGAAGGGCCCCGAATTAAACCCTCGTACCCTAAGATCTCGCCCTTACTTAAATCAATAATCGCCTGAAAACGCGCACTTAAGCGCCGTTCACGGATAATTTCTAGCAACTCGGTTCGTGTGCTTGTCTTTTGCGTTTCAAACTGTTGCAACAAAAGGTGAGGCTCCTTGAACTTTATTGGTTGCAGAATCACTGCTTCCTGTTCTTGAAATAACGCTTCGCTATTCATGCTAATTACCCGCTTTCCAATGAAAAATTAAGTCTTATTATTGTTTTTAGGAAAGCCTAAAGCATGAATGTGACCACGATATGTCACGTTGAATTAATTGTTGTTATCGCCAAGAGATCGAGGATGGAATACGAGTTGGCAGTGTCTATTTCCGAATCAGGTAATTTGTAAATTGGCTTTGAGTTAAAATAATTTGTCTATACAATTGCGATTGCGTAGCTGGAAATGATTCAAAGCATAGAATGAAGAAAATAGAGTGATTACTCTAAATGTCGCATGCTTATTAGCTTTGCAAGTGATATCGCACTTTAGCGCTATATATATTCAACATATAAAGTGAAAAGTGTAAGAAATATCAGGGTTTCAGAGCCAAACTTGCTAAAAAAACAGGCTACCAAACCGATTTGATCTTTGCTACAATCGCCCGCTTGACGACATTTGTAGTTTGGAAAGATGGCAGAGTGGTCGAATGCACCGGACTCGAAATCCGGCATACGTTTATGACGTATCCAGGGTTCAAATCCCTGTCTTTCCGCCAAAGCAACAGATGAGGAACCGGAATTGACGAAGATCAAGAGGTTCAGGCTTGAGTCAAAACCCAACAAATTTTTGTGTTCTATTAGTCATTTGCTCAAGAAATGATTTTGATAAATCATGCAAAACTAATGACAAGTTTGCTGTTTGACACAATTTCAGTGTTGGATTAACACGATCCCGTGGCTTTGTTGCATGAGGAATCTACATTATAAGAAGCGGCTAATTATTTCAAATAGCTAGCGCATACAGATAAATTTGGCTGTATTTTGTGAAGAGTGAGTTAAAGAATGGCAAACCTATTAGATCTGAAGTCTGACGATTTTGATTACAACCCAAATAATTTATTGGATACGTTGATCAAACAATTGAATTTGAAAAATGATGCAGCGCTGTCCAGAGCCTTGGAAGTTGCTCCTCCAGTGATTAGCAAAATTCGCCATCACCACTTGCCGGTTGGGGCGTCTTTGTTGATCCGTATGCACGAAATTAGTGATTTAAGTATCAAGGATTTGCGTGCCTTGATGGGAGATCGTCGTGAAAAGTTCCGTATCGGCGATCAAGTTATTCGTGTTGATTAATTAGCTCGAATTTGAAAACGAAATAAATGAGCAGGACCAAGTCAGAGTTGATTTGGTCCTGTTTGCTTTTGCGCTGCAATTTTTTGTGAATGCATATTTGTAAATTGCCTTGCGGAAAAATACCGTCTATGATGTTAAGCACATGGTAAAACATGATTACCGAGGAGGCGATATGTCGATGCAAATAGCCGGTGTGACCCGTAATGTACCGGAGCACAAAATGCGACTTTACCCCACCAAGGTGATCAATATTATTGGTGGGCCAGGTTGTGATAAGTCGCTTTTTTCTTCTGCGATTATCTTAAACCTAAACCTCAGGCATAAATCTGTGGAGCAAATTCCTGACTATGCAAAGTCGTTGGTTTGGCAAAAAGACTTTGAGGCCTTGCGCAATCAATATAGCGTTGCGCAGCGTCAATTTGAAATGTTGGATTTGCTCGATGGGCAAGTGCAATATCTGGTGACCGAGTGCGCGTTAATGCAGGTGCTGTATTACAACGAACATTATCGTGAGAATATCTGCGACGTCGCAAAGACTCGAAACCACATCCTAGATTGGTACCACCGTCACGATAATATCAACATTCTAGTTGAACGCGGTGGCAAAAAATATGTACACACCGGACGTTTCCAGAGTGAGGAGGAAGCGCGAATCATTGATCGCGAATTACGTGAGACCCTAGAGCGCGAACAAATTCCTTTTATATCGATGCCGCCTGACGTGGCTGTGATCAATAACTTTGCGAGATCGCTCGCATAAACAGAGTAGAAAGAAATAAAGGCCTGTCATCGTTGAGATGACAGGCCTTATCTTTTATTGGTCGGGGCGAGAGGATTCGAACCTCCGACCCCATGCACCCCATGCATGTACGCTACCAGGCTGCGCTACGCCCCGACTCTGAGCGGGCGATTATAGGGTATTTACTGTTTTTTTTCCATCGAAAATTCTAGCGATAGCCTATTGATTTGTCGCTTGCATCAAAGGGCAGGAGCTTGGTCAATACAGTTTTGATAGCTAAAGCGTGATTTTTTGATTGTCAGCTGAGGGTGATTGCGGTGACAATACGGCTTCTGAGATAGTACTTCATCCATCTCCTTTCATAAAACTGCGCTAAACAAAAGCGTGCTACAGCCAAGAGAAGAATATGTCGATCAAGATCAGCCAAAATTTCGATGCAGGTGCAATTGAAGTTGTGAATACCTCCGATGTAAATAATATCGAATTGAATTTGCGTAAAGATTCACATGCCGATTTCATGCAATGGTTTTATTTTCGTTTGCAAGGCGCTCGCAATCAAGATGCAACGATTCGTATTCTGAATGCAGGTGAAGCGACTTATGCGGATGGTTGGGATGGCTATCGTGCCGTGGCATCTTACGATCGTGAAAATTGGTTCCGCGTAGAGACAGAATTTGACGGCAAAGTCATGACGATCAAACATACGCCCGATGCAGACAGTGTGTATTACGCGTATTTTGAGCCGTATAGCTGGGAACGTCATTTGGCTTTACTGGGTAGCGTTGGTCAATCTGAGCAAGTAAGTGTGGTCGACCTTGGTAATACGGTAGATGGTCGAGACTTGAATATGGTAGTGGTCGGCAATCCAAGTGCTGAGAAAAAAGTTTGGATCATCGCGCGTCAACATCCTGGTGAGTCGATGGCAGAATGGTTGGTAGAAGGTACGCTCAATGCATTGTTGGATCCGGCTAATCCGATCGCACGTGTGATCTTAGATCGAGCAGTGTTATATATTGTACCGAACATGAATCCAGATGGCTCTGTGCGAGGCAACTTGCGTACCAACGCAGCTGGCGCAAATCTTAATCGTGAGTGGATGACACCATCCTTGGAAACAAGTCCAGAAGTGTATTACGTCAAGAAGAAAATTGAAGAAGTCGGTTGCGATTTGTTCCTTGATATTCATGGCGACGAAGGCTTACCTTATGTATTTGTCGCAGGCAGCGAAATGTTGGAAGGCTTTAGCGAGAAACAAACGCGCGAACAAAATGCTTTTGTGGATAGCTT
>CALKVB010000478.1 GCA_937996605.1 uncultured Oxalobacteraceae bacterium
GTTGGATGTCGTTGGAATGTTTTTGAGCAGACACCGTCTCCGCCAAAAGAATTGGTGCCCGCTTAATGCAAATTAAGCGGGCATTTTTCGTTTTCGGTCGCACTGTTTTGCTGCGAGGGCTTACGTAAAAAATATTTTTGGCGTACGCTGTCTTTTTTTGGGAAAAGTCGCTTGAATTTGACGGTTTCTTCGACTATTGTGCAACGCACCAATAATAACAAGGATTGCAATTGGCTCACGAACACTCAAAAAGCAGCCTGTCGGCGTTGACACTCGCTGCAATCGGTATTGTCTATGGCGATATCGGCACTAGTCCTCTGTATACCATGCAGGAAGTTTTTGATCACAAACATGGTCTTGCATTAAATCAAGCGAACATCCTTGGGATCGTCTCACTGATTGTCTGGGGCTTGATTTTCATCGTTTCACTCAAGTACGTCACTTTGGTATTGCGCGCTAGCAATCGAGGTGAGGGCGGTATCATGGCACTTACGGCCTTGACTTTAGAGTCGGTTGGAAAAGAGTCGAAGCTCTTTTTCCCGCTGGTGATATTAGGGATTGTCGGGGCCTCTTTGTTTTATGGCGATGGCGTAGTTACTCCAGCCATGACAGTTTTATCTGCAATTGAAGGTATCAAAGTTGCCACTCCAGCACTAAAACCATTCGTTGTCCCGATTACACTAATGATACTGGTCGGTTTGTATGCGATGCAGTCACGCGGCACAGCGACGATAGGCCGGTTATTTGGACCAGTGATGGTTCTCTGGTTCGCTGTGTTGGCTGCGATGGGTATTTATAATATTTTGCGTTTTCCAGGGGTGCTTGAAGCTTTCAATCCTTTTCACGCCGTCAGTTTTTTATTTGAGCATCGCTTTGCGGCGTTCATAGCACTTGGTGCAGTAGTTTTGGCATTCACAGGCTCTGAGGCCTTATATGCTGATATGGGTCATTTTGGTCCAAAGCCAATCCGTGCTGCTTGGTTTTTTATTGTATTTCCGGCGCTTGCCATGAACTACCTTGGTCAAGGTGCATTGTTGATGGTCGAGCCTGATGCGGTTGAAAATCCATTCTTTAATCAATTAGGGGACTGGAGTATTTACCCCTTGGTGGTGTTATCGACGATGGCTGCAGTGATTGCGTCACAGGCGACGATTTCTGGAGCGTTTTCAATGACCAAGCAAGCGATTTCACTAGGCTTTTTGCCTCGTATGAAAATCATTCATACTTCCTCAAAAGAGATCGGACAGATTTATATCCCTGTCGTGAATTGGATGCAATTGGCAGCGGTGGTTGGTGCGGTAATCGGCTTTGGTTCTGCTGGGAATTTGGCTTCTGCTTACGGCATCGCTAACACTGGAACGATGCTGGTGACATCGATTCTTACCTTCTTCGTGATTCGCTTTGGCTGGAAATACAATCTTGCGCTGTGTATCGGCGCGACTAGTTTTTTCTTTTTCATCGATATCTCGCTGTTCTCCTCGAATGCGATGAAGTTTTTCAGTGGCGGCTGGTTCCCAATCGCCTTAGGTACAGCAATTTGCACAGTGATGTTAACGTGGAAGCGCGGTCGTGCCTTGGTATTTGATAATTTGAAGAAGCATGCCATTCCGCTTGAAGATTTTTTAGAATCTTTGTTTGTGTCGCCACCAGTTCGTGTCGCTGGTACAGCGGTCTTCTTACGCGGCGAAGCTGATGGTGTTCCTCATGCTTTACTACATAATTTGTCACATAACAAGGTTTTGCATGAACGAGTAATTTTTATCACTTTGCATAACAAAGAAATTCCTTGGGTGCCATTCTCTGAGCGTATCAAGGTCACCGATCTTAAAAATAATTGTTTCCAAGTGGATGTGTATTATGGGTTTAAGAATGAGCCAGATATTCCGAATGCTTTGGAGCTCTGCAAGCCGTTTGGTCTTGAGTTTGAGGCTCTTGATACTTCTTATTTCATATCACGTCAAACCATTATTTCTAGCCCAGGTAGCGGAATGTCGAGTTGGCGTGAGGGTTTGTTTGTGACGATGTCCCGTAATGCTCGGGATGCGGCAGATTATTATCAAATCCCAAGTAATCGCGTAATTGAGGTCGGCGCACAGGTCGAAATTTAATCAAATCTGCGTGGAAATCTCTTGTTGGCATAGTAAAAAACCTTATCAAAGGGAAATAGCTATGCTATAATCTTGTTTTTCGCGGCTGTAGCTCAGCTGGATAGAGTACTTGGCTACGAACCAAGGGGTCGTGGGTTCGATTCCTGCCAGCCGCACCAAATTGCGAAAAACAAAAAAGGCTTAGATGAAAATCTAAGCCTTTTTTGTTTTTGCTGACCCGTCCTGAAATAGATTGACAGTTTTCTTCGTAATTGAAAGGAACGTCAATGAAATCAACAGAACGCAGGAGTCAAAGAGATTACACCTTGGGCTTTAAATTGTCGGTTGTGAATCAAGTGGAAAAAGGCGATTTGACCTATAAACAGGCGCAGGCCCGATATGGGATTCAAGGTCGTTCTACTGTTTTGGTATGGTTACGCAAACATGGGACGCAAGATTGGCATAATGAGGGATTAAGAAAAAATCTCAATTTATCTATGTCCAAAGAACCATTACCCCTTACTCCCGAGCAGCGTATTAAAGAGCTTGAGAAACAGCTAAAGGTCGCGAACGAAAAAGCGCAGCTATTTGAGGCTATTGTGAATGTCATTCGGGATGACTTCGGGATCGCCATCCCAAAAAAGCATTTAGGCAAGTCCTTGAGCACAAAAAAACGCCCCAAATAAGTATCAGCAAGGCTTGCCTTTATTTTGGTTGTTCACGTCAAGCATATTATCAACAGATTGAACGCGACCAAACACAGCAAAGTAAGAATGACCAGGTACTTGAATGGGTAACCCAAATTCGATTACGACAGTCGAAAATTGGTACGCGTAAGCTGCATTATTTGCTGCGTGAGAAAAAGCAACAAGCGGGGATCAAGCTGGGACGAGATGGGTTATTCCATCTTCTCAGAATGCGACATTTATTAATCAAGCCCAAGCGTGCCTATCATAAGACCACGCATAGTCATCACCGCTTTTATAAACATCCGAATTTGCTTAAAGCAGGCTCTGAACAAGTGAAAGCCTCGCAGCCGGAGCAAGTTTGGGTCGCAGATATCACTTACATACCGACAAGTGAAAAGTGTGTCTATTTGAGTTTAGTGACAGATATCTATTCAAAGAAGATCGTAGGGCATCACGTTCATGCCAGCCTGCAAACTGAAGAAGTCAGTGTTGCTTATCGACGTGCGCTGCGTAGCAAAAGCAGCATGTCGGAACTGGTGCATCACTCAGATCGAGGCATTCAATACTGCTCTGCTTACTACCAGCAGATACATGAGAAATTCAAAGTGCGATGCTCAATGACCGATGGATACGACTGCTATCAAAATGCCGTCGCTGAACGAGTTAACGGCATTCTCAAAGGAGAATTCTTGTTACAAACACCTTTAAATCTAGCGGAAGCAAGAAAACTTATCGCACAGTCCATTCAAATCTATAACAACGAACGACCGCACTCTAGTCTCAAAAATAAAACGCCCGATGAGGTTCATCGGGCGTGTTTGCAACACTTTTAGCTGCCAACTTATTTTAGGACTGGACATGCGCTAGTTAATATTTGGTGGTTATTTGGTCGTGTCTCACGCTTATTTGAATTTAGTTCATAAAACTTCTTTTGATTTGCGAACTTAAATTCCATTGCTCCGATAGATCTTGGTTTGACGCTTGGATCGAGCGTTGAATCGTGTCTGCGGATTTTTGTTCAATGGAATCTGCATACGATTTGACCAATTTATGAACCAAATTGGCATCTGGCAGCATCGTGCCTAGGAAGAGAAGCTTTCCTTGGTATTCGATGAGAATTGTGGGGAAGTTTTCGATGTCAAGATCATCGATGAGCTCAGAGTGATCCTCTATATCAACCCAAGCAAATATCTTATCAGGGTGTTCTTTTTGTATTGATTCGAAATTCTTGCGATAGGCTTGACAAGTGTCGCACCACGCGGCACAGAGGCAGGCGATCAACCATGGACTTTGGTCCAAATTTTTCGCTACGTGGGTTAAATCTTCAAGCTTGTGTAGTGGAGAAGTCATAGCTTATTTTAACCGAAGCTGTGAATCTGTTGTGGTAACTTGCACCATGCACCCACTTCCAACTCTTCGACATCTGATTTTTCCTTACGATGCGTTTCTGATGCGAGGTAAAATAGCGCTATGAAGACAATATTAGCATTAGAAACATCGACCGAAATCGCATCAGTTGCTTTGTTGCATAATAATGAGCAAAAGAGTGTTGAACTCTCTGGTGTGAATACCCATTCACACGGCTTGATTCCAGCAATTCATGAATTGCTGGAGGCATTCAACATAGGATTAAATCAGATCGATTTGATCGCCTTTGGATGCGGCCCAGGTGCATTTACCGGTGTTAGAACTGCTTGTGGTGTTGTTCAAGGCCTTGCATTCGGTCTGAATATTCCAGTGATCGCGATTGGCAGCTTGCAATCGCAAGCACAAGCGGCATTTGAGCAGTTTGCCGTCGATGAGTGTATTTGCGTACTGGATGCAAGAATGGGTGAGGTATATTGGTCACATCTTAAATTTCAAAATGGTAGATGGCATGAGCTTGCACCGCAACGTCTCGCGCGGATCGAAGAAGTGATGACCTATGCAGATCAAACTGAGCGACTCGTGGTGTTTGGCACGCAACTGGAGTGGCAGGGGAGTCGGACCGCACGCTTAGCGATGCCACACGCCAAATATTCTTTGAAGATCGCAGCAGTCACCACTGTTGAAAACTACTTGGAAGCTCAGGATGCTCAGCCTGTATATTTGCGAAATAAGGTCGCTTTAACAACAGCAGAACGATTACAAGCAAGTTCTGAATAGTGGATGTTTTGTGATGAGTGTGAATTCAGCTTATAAGTTTTCAACCTTAACTGTCGCCGATCTTGATACTGTGCTTGAGATTGAAGAGGCGGTTTATTCTCATCCTTGGACGCGCGGCAATTTTTTGGACTCTTTTTATGGTGGGCACTATGCTTGTGGTGTGCGAAATGCTTATGGTCAGCTATTAGGTTATTTTTTCTTAATGCCTATTGTTGACGAGTTACATCTTCTAACTTTTGCTGTTGCTGAGCAATATCAGAGGCAAGGATATGCGCGATTATTGCTACAAGAAATGGTAGATTATGCACGTCGGCATGCTTTCGCTTCGATTATGCTAGAAGTGCGTGTCAGTAATGTTCGTGCATTATCGGTCTATCAGAAATTTGGTTTTGTCGAAATCGGTCGTCGCAAAGGGTATTATCCAATTGACAGTGTAAATCGAGAAGATGCGATAGTCATGCGGATCGATGTGGCACAAGGGGTGGTATGAATATGCATCGCGAATATTTTTTGCGTCACATGGGGATTGGTGAGCAGTGGATCTTGCGCAAAACTGAAGATGCTCAGCCGGTAATAGATTTGAATTCGGTATCGAACCCAACCGAAAGCGTCGAAGTCTCCGCGACGTTGAGTCGTGATCAAATTGTGCAACTGCGCGAAGCAATCTCCGTCTGCCATGAGTGCCGACTTTGCTCGACCAATGGTAAGTGGGTATTGCCTGACCAGGTGTTCAATGCCGAGGTCCTAGTGGTTTATGATTGGTCTGAGGAAGACAGTTTCGACATTCAAAGGGGGGCGGATTTCAAAAAATTGTTAGTGAATATGTTGAAATCAATTACGATTGAGCCTAGTCGTATTGCGTCGCTGAGTTTGTTGAATGCGAATTTCCCGACATCAAATTTGTCGATTCCAATGGCGCTATCGGCTCAATTTTGTGGTGATTTTTTGCGGCGATCAATCGCACTTGGTAAAGCGAAGTATGTTTTGATTTTTGGCGCACGAACGGCCAATGCGTTATTTGACTCTACACAAAGCATAGAACAACTTCGTTCGACTTCATCCAATTTTGCGGGCATACCCGTTGTAGTGACCTACAGTCCTTATCAGTTATTAGAGCAGGCTTCGTTGAAACGAGAAGTGTGGAAAGATCTTTGTCGATTTCAGTCGGCAATTGAGTCTTAAGCGTAAAGAGTTTAAATTCTTTTTTTAGGATGAAAACATGCAAACCTACCAAAGTCGTTTTCATCAAGAGTTTTTTCAGTTGCGGGACAAACACGTCAGGGCCTTGACTTGGCTACTTTTATCTCCAGAGATGTTAGACGAAGGTGCAAGTCTTTGGAATCGTCAAATCACTCATTTACGTTTCGCTGATAGATCGAATTTGAAACGTTGGTTATTTGAGTTGGATGAGCACCCAACTCCGTTGCATGAAGTTTTGCATCTGCACGATGCTTTACGTTTGGGACACTATGCCGAAAACCTATTAGCCCACTATTTTCAGCACGAAGGCTTGCTCTTTGGTAAAGGTATTCAAGTTTTCGATCGTGCAAACCACACCATTGGCGAATTTGATTATCTGCTCTTTGGTGGCAGCGGATTAATTCATTTGGAACTTGCGACCAAGTTTTATCTGTTTCATCGCCCTGGCTATACCCAACATCAAGTATCGCTTTATGATTACCTTGGACCAAATTTGAACGATACCCTTGGTTCGAAAATGCAAAAGATCTTGCAAAAGCAATTAGGGCTCTCGCAGCATGAGGCGGCACAAAGGCGTATTCCGCAAGGCATTTGTGCTGCTAAAGCCCTAGTGAAGGGGTGGCTGTTTTATCGTAGCACCGAGCGCGATGTCAGTTCGATCCATGGTATTTCAACCGATCATTGCATGGGTTTTTGGTGGACCTTGTCCGAGTTTCAAAAGCTTGCCGTACCGTTTGGAATGATTTTAGAGCGATTGGATTGGTTAGCACCCGCACAGGCAGGTGTTGATGATGTAATGGACAAAGACATGACGATGGACTGTTTAACTCGTCATTTTCAGGTTGAAGATAGGCCTGTCATGGTCGCCATCATGAAACGAAATGGCGATTTGATGCAAGAATTTTGCAGGGGCTTTGTGGTGTCAGAAAAGTGGCCATTGCTAGCCTCGCAGATACAACGAAGCACTTAATGATGTTAGTGCTTTTCTTCGCCAATTAGCGCCACTGAGTCAAATTCTTTTTGATTGGCACGATGCTTTAACATCACAGCATACATAGTTGAAGCGACGAATAATCCAAAGATGACGATGATGACGCTGGTATGTAAGGCGAGAGATACCATAAAGCTGTAGATTGCAAGAACTACTAAAATCGATAAATTCTCATTAAAGTTTTGTACCGCGATTGAATGGCCCGCGCTCATTAATACATGACCACGGTGCTGTAAAAGTGCATTCATTGGAACCACGAAAAAGCCAGCTAAACCACCAATGAAAATGAGTAATGGGTAAGCTAACCAAACGCTCTTGACGAAGATCATTGACGTTACCACAAGTCCCATTAATACACCTAATGGCATGACAGAAAGTGATTTTTTGAGTGGCACAATCCGTGCTGCAAAGAGTGCACCCAATGCGATACCAAGCGCAAAGACACCTTGTAGCTCAGTACCTTTATTTAACGGCATATTTAGATTCACTTTTGCCCATTCGAGTACTAATAACTGCAAGGTTGCACCAGCACCCCAAAATAATGTGGTTACCGAGAGTGAGATCTGCCCGAGCTTATCTTTCCACAGTTTAATTGAGCACAAAGTAAAGTCGCGTAATAGGCAAATTGGATTGGACTCTTGCTGTTTGTAGACAGCGCCAGTGTCTGGAATATAGCGATTGAATACAGCGGCGAGAACATAACACGCCGTGATCACGCAAAGCGCAGCTTCGTTCGTGGTATCAATACCGAGATCGATGATTGGAAAATCAAATGAAAGTAGCTTGGCTGAGATGACTGGATCAATCAGTTTGCCGCCGAGTAGAACGCCAAGAATAATCGAGGTAATGGTCAAGCCCTCTATCCAGCCGTTGGCGGCTACTAATTTTTCTGGGGGAAGTAATTCCGTCAAAATCCCATATTTTGCTGGCGAATAGGCTGCAGCACCAAATCCAACCACACCATAAGCGATGACTGGGTGTATATCGAAAAACATTAAGGCACAACCACCAACTTTAATTAGATTGGTGATAAACATGACTTTACCCTTGGGGCGAGAGTCTGCGAATGCACCTACGAAAGCGGCAAGGAGTACGTACGAGAGCGCAAAGCTCCATTTTAAAAGGGGGGTCATCCACGCAGGTTCGTGCATCGTACTGAGTAATGCCATTGCTGCAATAAGCAATGCATTATCGGCAAGCGAAGAGAAAAACTGCGCCGCCATAATTGTATAAAAACCGCGTTTCATTCGTTCAGTTGACCTATGCCTTTTTATTGCAGGCTTGCTTTATACCATGAAATATTGTGGTTTACTTTGAAATACGACAATCTCTTTGCTCGATACTGTGTAAAATATCAGTAGTTTTTAACGTTCGTTTTTACTTCGTGTATTCACGGTTTAATCCTTACTGCTTAATTCCTTGTTCATAATGGCAAAACAAAAAACTAACTACACCTGTACTGAGTGTGGTGGAATTCAAAGTAAATGGGCTGGTCAATGCCCCTCTTGTATGCAATGGAATACCTTGGTCGAAACAGTGGTGGAGGAGGCTGGTAATCGTTTCTCTCAAAAGTATCAAGGAATCGCGCAAACAGCGCCAGTATTAAATCTGGGGCAAATCGAGGCTGAGGATGT
>CALKVB010000479.1 GCA_937996605.1 uncultured Oxalobacteraceae bacterium
GATGGGGAAGCCGAACATCGCGGCCTTGAGTTAGCGGCGCAAGCGAAACTCAGCAAAGAGTGGAATGTGGGCGCCAGCGCAACCACCCTCAATGCTCGCCAAATCGGGACGGGCGATGCAACAATCGAAGGCAAACGAGTAACCAATGTACCCTCGTTTAAATCGACGATTTATACCGACTATGCACCCGCAATATTTGCAGGTGCACATATCACAGCATCATGGCAGCATTCTGGTAGCAAATCGTTCAGTCCTGACAACAAAGTCACGGTTCCTAGCTACAACGTGGTCAACTTTGGTACACGTTATAGCCTGCAAAACAATGGCATCGTGACGACTTTGCGTTTTGATATCAACAATGCCTTCAATAAATTCTACTGGCGTGATGTAACGCAATCCTTGGGCGGCTACCTCTTCCCAGGTGCACCACGCACCTATAAACTCTCAGCGCAAATCGATTTCTAAACGATCTCGCACTAGGGGCAAGTCGCTCGACTTGTCCCTCTCTTTTGTCCCACCTCAAAAATACCCATTACCTGACAAGATTACTCAAGTTTGCTATACTTGAGTTATTCGCTCGGGATTAAAGCCTTATTTACAAAACCCAGCCCAGAGCGCCTCGATTCCCAGTTTGGAGTATTGAACCATGCGTCTCACCACTAAAGGCCGATTTGCTGTCACAGCCATGATCGATCTTGCCTTGCGTCAAGAGAATGGCCCCGTCACCTTAGCTGGTATTAGCCAACGCCAAGATATTTCACTGTCGTATCTCGAACAATTGTTTGGCAAATTACGCCGTCACGAAATCGTTGAATCCGTACGCGGTCCGGGCGGCGGCTATCATTTGGCACGCAAAGCGCAAAACGTCACTGTCGCCGACATCATCATCGCTGTTGACGAACCGCTCGATGCTACACAATGCGGCAGCAAAGGTAATTGCCATGGTAGCGACCATGATAATGGCATTCATTGCATGACCCATGATCTGTGGGCCAATCTCAATGCCAAAATGGTCGACTATCTGGACTCAGTTTCTTTGCAAGACCTTGTGAATCAACAAAAACAAAAAGCCCAAGAAAAACCTGTTGTCGTTGTTCGCCATGGCCATGCCGAACGCACTATTTCCTAAATTTGGAGTTTTGAATGACTGCTGCAACTACACCTGCTTTGACTAAGAGTTTAATCGATACACTCAAAGCACCGCATTTCCCGATCTATATGGACTATTCCGCGACGACGCCGGTCGACCCACGTGTGGCCGATGTCATGATTCCATATTTACGCGCACAATTTGGTAACCCTGCTTCACGTAGCCATGCCTATGGCTGGGACGCGGAAGCTGCTGTGGAAACGGCGCGCGGTCATGTCGCTGCTCTGGTTAATGCCGATCCACGCGAAATCATTTGGACTTCTGGTGCGACTGAAAGCAATAACCTCGCACTCAAAGGTGCAGCACACTTTTACAAAGGCAAAGGTAAGCACATCATCACGGTCAAAACTGAGCACAAAGCAGTGCTCGATACAGTACGTGAATTGGAACGCCAAGGTTTCGAAGCAACATATTTACAACCACAAGACAATGGTTTGATCAGTATCGCGCAGTTAAAAGAAGCGATTCGTCCCGACACCATTTTGATCTCTGTGATGTGGGTCAATAATGAAATTGGCGTGATCCAACCTATCGCTGAAATCGGCGAACTCTGCCGCGAAAAAGGTATCATTTTTCACTCTGACGCAGCACAAGCGACAGGCAAAGTTGAAATCGATCTAGAAAAAGTGAAAGTGGATTTAGTGTCTTTCTCCGCTCACAAATCATATGGTCCGAAAGGTGTTGGCGCTTTGTACGTACGCCGCAAACCACGTGTACGCCTTGAAGCACAGATGCACGGCGGTGGCCATGAACGCGGCCTGCGCTCTGGTACTTTAGCAACACATCAAATCGCCGGTATGGGTGAAGCGTTCCGCATTGCTAAAGAAGAGATGACGACTGAGTTAGCCCATATTCGCGCTATGCGTGACCGTCTGGCGAAAGGTCTCGGCGAAATTGAAGAGACATATATCAATGGCGATATGGATCACCGTGTTCCACATAATTTAAATGTGAGTTTCAACTACGTTGAAGGTGAATCGTTGATCATGGCGATCAAAGATATCGCAGTGTCTTCTGGCTCG
The DNA here is from genome assembly GCA_937996605.1 of uncultured Oxalobacteraceae bacterium. Classification (GTDB taxonomy): domain Bacteria; phylum Pseudomonadota; class Gammaproteobacteria; order Burkholderiales; family Burkholderiaceae_D; genus Undibacterium. The sequence continues at coordinate 2,173 of CALKVB010000479.1, forward strand.
GCCTGTACCTCGGCAAGTTTGGAACCTTCTTATGTGTTACGCGCATTGGGCCGTAGTGATGAATTAGCCCATAGCTCGATCCGTTTTACCATTGGTCGCTTTACGACGGAAGAAGACATTGACTTCACCATCGAATTACTGAAATCAAAAGTTGGCAAACTGCGTGAATTGTCGCCACTGTGGGATATGTACAAAGATGGCATCGACATTTCAACGATTCAGTGGGCTGCTCATTAATCAATCCTGTTTAACGAAAGATCTATCATGGCATATTCAGAAAAAGTATTGGATCACTACGAAAATCCACGTAACGTTGGCGCTTTTGAAAAAGGTGATGAATCCGTAGGTACCGGCATGGTCGGCGCACCTGCTTGCGGCGACGTCATGAAATTACAAATCAAAGTTGGCGAAGATGGTGTGATTCAAGACGCTAAATTTAAGACTTATGGTTGTGGCTCCGCGATTGCGTCTTCCTCCCTCGTCACCGAGTGGGTAAAAGGTAAAACTTTAGATCAAGCATTGGCAATCAAAAATACAGAAATCGCAGAAGAACTCGCTTTACCTCCAGTCAAAATCCACTGTTCCATTTTGGCGGAAGACGCGATTAAAGCTGCAGTTTTGGACTACAAGAACAAACACAACGCGTAATCACATCATGGCAATTACCCTGACAGAAAAAGCTGCAAAGCATGTCATCCGTTATATGGAACGCCGCGGCAAAGGAATAGGTCTGCGCTTCGGTGTTCGTACAACGGGTTGCTCCGGCATGGCTTACAAGTTGGAATACGTTGACGAAATCGGTAGTGACGACCAGATCTTTGAATCGCATGGTGTCAAAGTATTTGTCGACCCCAAGAGCCTTCCGTACATTGATGGCACTGAGCTTGATTTTGCGCGTGAAGGTTTAAACGAAGGATTTAAGTTCTACAACCCGAACGTCAAAGACGAGTGTGGCTGTGGCGAAAGTTTCCGCATTTAAAGCGATTTTTTAAAGCAATGCAAAACCATTTCGAGCTATTTCATCTGCCAATCTCGTACGACCTTGATCGTGCCGCGCTCGATGCTGCTTATCGTGAAGTTCAATCGAGAGTACATCCTGATAAATTCGTGCAAGCCAGTGATGCCGAAAAACGTGTCGCAATGCAGTGGGCTACTCAGGCGAACGAAGCCTATCAAACGCTGAAAGATCCGATTAAGCGGGCGACTTACCTCTGCAATATGCACGGTGTCGACTTGCAAACAGAATCCAATACAGCGATGCCTGCTACGTTTTTGATGCAGCAGATGGAATGGCGTGAAGCCTTTGATGATGCACGTCATGCGAATGACACCAAAGCTATGATGGCATTGGAAAACGAGTTGAACATTGCCTTAAAAATGCAAACGACAGCGACGGGCGCAGCAATTTCTCAAGGCGACTTCAATACCGCCGCACAACAAATTCGGGCGTGTTTATTCCTTGAAAAATTCTTAAACGACATTGCCGCATTCGAAGAATGAAATTAAAGCAAGAGAGTAAATAAAGTAACGATGACGCGGCAAACACCACTCACGGTGATGGCTGGGTCAATAGATAATCCCCATTTTCAAACTCGAGCGTATATAAGCGTAAATACACGGTCGAATAACAAGAATAGCTTATGGCCTTACTACAAATTTCCGAACCGGGCATGTCGACCGCACCGCACCAACAC
>CALKVB010000480.1 GCA_937996605.1 uncultured Oxalobacteraceae bacterium
TCTTAGCTTTATTTGCAAATATTACCCTGTGCGTACTGTATTCCTTTCCATCCTGTTACTCATCGTTGAATTTAGTGCATGCAGAAAGAACAATGGTATCAGCAATAACAACAACATCGATACCAGCAATGTTGTAATTGACCATAGGCCTATACAGGTACAGACAACCAACCAGGACACTATAAATGCCATTGTGGCCCGCCTGCCCAAAAACTTCCTTGGTATGCGCACTCAGAAGGACCTGACCCATCATCATTCCGGTACGGATACCGTTTACAATTTCAATGTCAATCAATTGCCTAGTGCAATTCGTAAGTATTGTTATCCGCTACTGAAGGTATCTTATGCTAATCAAACGCAAATCAATCGAAGCCGAGGGCAACTATCGCTCTGGGCCGCAAACGGCCACTTCTAAGATTGCACGCAAACCAAAATTTGCCCCTGTGACACTATCAGAACTCGATGGTGTACGTTATTTACACTTTGGCACAGAATGGGTGCAAGGTGCGATGCGTTTACGCAAACCAGACTGGCTAGAATTAGAGTATGCGCAACAGATGATGGCTTGGATGTTATTTCATCCGAATCCTAAGCACATCACACAACTTGGCCTGGGAACAGGCGCTCTCACTAAGTTTTGTTATCGTCAATTTCCGCACAGCCAGGTCACAGCTATCGATATCAATCCGGCCGTGATCATGATTTGTGAGAGCATGTTCAAACTTCCCGCAAATGATGAAAGACTCCACGTCATTGAAATGGATGCCATGGATTACGTCACAAATTATGATAATCACGATAGGTTAACGGCATTGCAGGTAGATCTCTACGACGCCACAGCACGTGGCCCAGTCCTTGACACCACTGAGTTCTATCAAGGATGTGCAGACTGTTTAAAAGCAGATGGGGTGATGACAATTAATTTGTTCGGTGATCATCCTAGCTTTGCTAAAAACATGAAAGTGCTCAAATACGTATTTGGCACAGTCTTTTGTTTACCCCAAGTGCATGACGGCAATGTCGTTGCGATCGCTTTTAAACAAAAACTCAAACTTGATGTTGAAATTCTATACAAGCGCGCCGATGAAATCTATAACCAAACCAAATTACCGGCTAAAACTTGGGTAGACGGTTTAGTTAAGTCGAAGGCATAATCAGAAAATAAGGATTGTTTTCGTCGCACCATTACTCCATCACCCAGGGAACCACCAAAACATGAGCTCGAACAAGAAGAACTTTAGCATGCAGCAGCTATTCACCTGGTTGATGGAGGACGGTATTGTCAGAAAAGACGATGCAAAAATCGCGTTTAATCACGCTCGTGGTCTCCAAAAAAATGGACCTGCCGGCATGCATCCGCTGACCGCGATTGCACAGTCAAAACTATATTCAGCGATCAAACCACAACAACTACTGACACTTGATTTTTTAACTGAATGGGCCGCTAAGAAAGCAGGCGTGCCATTTTATCGAATTGATCCGCTTAAGATCGACTTCACTAAAGTGGCAGATATTATGTCATCGACGTACGCTACTCGCTTTAATATCTTGCCCGTTGATGCGAACAATGAAGTCGTCATTATCGCTACTACCGATCCTTTCGACAATCAGTGGTTAGACGAGATTACGCGCATCACGCAAAAGGAAATTCAACTAGTATTAGCCAATCCGCTAGATGTCGCACAATACACTGCTCAGTTTTTTTCCTTAGCGAAGTCAATTAAAGACGCGCGCAAATCGAATGGCAATGACGTCGCACTACGCAACAACTTTGAGCAATTAGTTGAACTTGGCAAATCGAATAAAGCGGTCGACGCTAATGATCAACACATTATCAACATCGTTGATTGGCTATGGCAGTTTGCGTTCGACCAACGCGCTTCAGATATCCATCTAGAACCGAAGCGTGACATGGCAGCCATCCGATTCCGTATCGACGGCGTTCTTCATCAAGTGTATCAAGTGCCTGCAACAGTAATGATCGCAATGACGGCCCGAATTAAATTACTCGGTCGTATGGACGTGATCGAAAAACGCCGACCACAGGATGGCCGAGTTAAGACCCGTACGGCAGATGGCCAAGAAGTTGAGCTGCGCTTATCTACCCTACCGACAGCCTTTGGTGAGAAAGTGGTAATGCGTATTTTCGACCCAGAAGTCGTGGTCAAAACCCTACCCGAATTAGGCTTTCCTGAAAACGACGCAATACGCTGGGATAACCTCACCAAAAAACCACACGGCATTATTTTGGTAACAGGGCCAACCGGTTCTGGCAAAACAACCACTCTATACACAACGCTCAAAGCATTAGCGACGTCAGATGTGAACGTATGTACAGTGGAAGACCCGATCGAAATGGTCGAATCTTCATTCAATCAAATGCAAGTGCAGGCGAGCATAGATCTTACTTTCGCAGACGGTATTCGCGCACTGATGCGTCAAGATCCTGACATTATCATGGTTGGCGAGATTCGCGATTTACCGACTGCTGAGATGGCGATTCAGGCTGCCTTAACAGGCCACTTAGTTCTCTCAACTTTGCATACCAACGACGCTCCCTCCGCGATTATGCGTTTGTTGCAGTTAGGTGTTCCCTATTATCTTTTAGAAGCAACCATTATCGGTATTCTGGCGCAACGACTTGTCAGAACACTTTGCCCACATTGCAAAGTGGAAGATGGCGAGTTAGCAGACCCGGTGTGGGCAGCATTGATCGACGATACCGAGCTGGCGAAACCAAATCGAGTCTATCGCCCTGTAGGATGCATAGAATGCCGACAAACTGGTTACAAAGGGCGGACCGGGATTTATGAATTGCTGACGGTAACCCAAACCTTCAGCAAAATGATACAAGCTGATTCCGATATTCATGCACTACGAGCGCAAGCAATGCTCGATGAAATGAAACCATTACGCCTTGCAGGCGCCTACAAAATTATCGATGGAGTAACGACTGCTGATGAAGTCTTAAAAGTAACCTCGGCCTTATTCTGATGGGTCTGCAGAGAGAAATTTTTATTTTGTCTTGCCGTTTTTTTATGCAATATGAAGAAAACGTCACTCCAAATCGCTTCGAGCATGGTTTTTATCAATACACTGTTTCAGGATGAAAACCTTTATGTTAAATTGCCTTAGATCAATTTTTCGACACATCTGTAGTTCAAGTTAGCTCAAAATTCACACTATCACTGCATGCTTCGTGTTGCTCAATGCAATCAATGATAGTTAAAGCGCACTAGCTTGAATGATGTTTCATGCTTCTGGTTTAAGGCGATGACGGACTTGTATACGACGGAC